>JBFMEI010000130.1:0-6420 GCA_040753295.1 Thermodesulfobacteriota bacterium
TTTTACGAATTCACTCAAATTCTCACGCAGTAACAGTTTGATATCTTTATAATATATTTATTTTAATGAAAATATAAAATCGTGAAAAGGAGCCTTTCACGCCGGCAATAGTTTTGCCTATTTTTTTCGGGGATATTTTCTATCATTGCGGGGCCTTATTCGTTTCTGACTAAACCCTCACCAAAACCCTCCTTTTCTTTGAGGACAAAAGATCATTTAATGGATTTATTCCCCTTTTTACAAAACAATCCTTTTCTCCGCTGTGTGAGACTTTGTGTGAGACTTTTTATCTAAAATATGCTAAAATAATAAAAAATAAGAAAAAGGGTGGAAATGAAAAAGGCCCGAATTACGGGGCTTTACGTACTGATAAGGAGTTTAGGAAACTCGAGGGTTCTTCTCTTAATCAGTAGGTTCCGCGTTCGATTCGCGGACGGCCCACCAGTAAAATCAAAGGCTTACGCAACATTTGCGTAGGCCTTTTTTATCGGCGGTATCGGGAGATCCATGCCAGTAAAAAAAGAATGGCCAGGCCGATGAGGGTGACGCCGGCGGCTGAAGCAAACGAGATCCGGTAAGAATCGGCATCAGGAACACCCTTTGCCATAAGCAGGTCAGCCACCGGCCCGACCAGAAGCGTTCCGGCCAGCCCCCAGCTTAAAAAGAATGTGGCATTGAACACTCCGAAAAACCGTGCCCGGGCTTTCGGCGGACTGAGGACCGAAGCCACCACATAAGACGCAGCCAGAATAATCACATCCGAGGCCCCTTTCATGAAATTACTCAGGTAGATCATCTTCAGGTCCAGGGTGGTTGAAAGGATGATCAGAGAAAGAACGGCAAGGATCGTGCCGATGATCAATGCATTCCGATCCCCCAGCTTTTGTCCGATGAATCCGGATATGAATCCCGTCAGGATCATGGCTGCAGACTGGGTATTCACAATATATGAAAGCTCCCGGCTCGAAACTCCAAAGGCGGATTTCATGACCAGGTACTGGGTCTGGATAACCATGATGGAATTGCGGCCGAAGTTGATGAAGACCATGGCCGCCAGGAAAACCAAAAAAAGAAGTGCGCCGGTCTTTTGGGAATCCTGATCCGGCGCTGATTCCGGCAAGGTGGACTGATGCGCAATCCCGCCTTCAGGGACACGCAACAATGGGATGATCGAAAGCAGCATGACTGCCGAGGCGATAAAGAAAAGCGATCCTTCGTAAAACCCCCACCCATTGTAATGCCGCCCGAGCCCGTCATAGAGAAGCCCGCCGATCCAGATTCCGGCCATGCGGCCGAGCCCGCCCAGGCTTGCCAGTTTTCCCAGGACGGCATTCCGCTCATGATGAGGATAGATGTCTGACAGAAGCGCGCTCCACCCCACATTCGACATGGACCAGAATATTTCAACTCCGGTCAGACCGAAGATCATGGCATATCCGGCACCCCGATGCGACTCGGGAAGCCGGTGGATATACCAGACCAGACCGGTTCCAAGGGCTGCCAGAAACTCCCCCCAGACAATCAGAGTCCTTCGAACCTGAAACCGGTCCGACACCGGCCCCCAGACAAAGGTCTGACACACGACATTGGCAATCATGGGAAGCGTAGCAAAGAGAGTCGTTTCAGTCACCGAAAGACCCAGGAAATGGCGCAGATAGACGGACAGGTAGGCATAAAAAAGACCCCGTCGAAACATGGCCATCATCTCAAAGGATGAGATGCCGATAAATGCTTTACCGGTGTTTTTTTTCAAGATACCTGTCAATATTCTGCTTCCGGTAAGCCGCTTCGAGCCGAATCAGTTTTCCTCCGACGCTTTCCAGATGGCGCTTCATGGCTTCTGCAGCTCCCTCTGCGTCTTTCCGGATCACAGCCTGAACAATGTCGGCATGCTCCTGCCGGCGGTGGATGATTTTTCTGGGAGGCTTGACCTCCTGAATCAGTTCTCCGGTCAGTTTAAAAAGAGAGCTCGCAATCCCTTTGAGGAGTCGATTTCCGCACATTTCCGCAAGGATTTCATGAACCATAAGGCGGTTGGAGACAAAGTCGGCATGGGAAAGATCTTCAAAGGATTCGGCATCAAACGCCTCTTCAAGCCTCCGGATGAATCCGGGATTCACATGCATTGAGGCGAGCCTGGCGATTTCCGTTTCAATAAGGATCCGCACATGAATCAGCTCTTCCACCGAAAGTTTGTTATACAGAAAAAGATCCAGAAGGGCATTCTTGAGCTGATCAAAGGAAAGGTCAGTCACATAAGCTCCTCCGGCAGGACCCTGGAAAATTTTAACCATGCCCTTGATCTCCAGTTCACGAAGAGCTTCCCTCACCACCACCCGGCTCACCTGAAACTGTTCCGTCAGCTCCCGTTCGGTGGGCATCCGTTCGCCGGGCTTGTATCTTCCTGAAAGAATCGCCCCTTTGAGCTGATTGACGATTTCAACCGCAATCCGATTCTGCTTGACCGACCTGAATTGCATGGGGATAAAGGGTCCCTCTCCTTTTACTGCATGGTCTTTCCGGTTTCGACCCGGCAAAAATCCCTTGACATTGGTTTTTGTATTGTATAATGTTAGTCCAATAAAGTCAATACTCTTTTGCGTCGCCTTGAATTTTTATGATTCCAACAACACTTAAAAGGAGGTTTCAGATGCGTTCTTTTATCCGTGGATTGAAAATCGTCCTTCTGATCGCTCTGGTCACAGGCTTTTCCTTCACCGGGGCGCTTTTCGCCCAGGAAATCAAAGGCCCGATTAAAATCATTGTTCCCTACCCTGCCGGAGGCGGTTCGGATGTCCAGGCCCGGCTGGTTGCCGACAAGATGAAGGATTCTCTCGGACAGGCGGTCATCGTAGAGAACAAGCCGGGCGCCGGAGGGCAAATCGGAGCGGAATACGCCAAAAATCAGCCGGCTGATGGAACCGCCATGCTGGTCGTCAACCCCGCCCTTTTTGTGGTGGCTCCTGCTGTTTTCCCGAAGCTTGCCTACAATCCGGATACGGATTTTGCACCTGTATCGCTTCTCAGCACCTATCAGTTCTGTGTTTCGGTCCCCATCACTTCGACGGTCAAGGATGTCAAAGGCCTTATCGAGTGGATCAGAAAAAATCCGAACCAGGCCAACTTCGGTTCCCCTGCTGCCGGAAGCCTCCCCCATTTCTTCGGACTTCTGATCGGAAAAGTCTCCGGTGTGGAAATGGTTCACACCTCCTATAACGGTTCCGGACCTTTGACAACCGCATTGATCGGCGGCCAGATTCCGATCGGCGTCGATGCTTATGACACCCAGTCCGTCTATCATCCGGATAAAATCCGCATCCTGGCCACAGCCGGAACTTCAAGAAAGAAAGCGGACATTCCGACTTTTAAAGAACAGGGATTCCCGGAAATCGAAGGCATCGGGTGGAATGCCGTCGTCGTTCCGGCCAAAACCCCCAAAGGAATCATCGACAAGTTGAGCAAAGCGATCGCCGATGCCGCCAAAATGCCGGATGTGATCCAAAAGATCCAGAGCCTGGGAAGCGATCCTGTCGGTTCGACTCCGGATGAGTTTGCAAAGACCTTGAAGAAAGACCGTGAGCACTGGGTTCCGGTCATCAAGGCTTCCGGATTCAAGGTTCAATAAAATAACGGAATCCGCATCATGCCCATCCGCCGCTTCAAAGATTGTTTTGCAGGGATCATGTTCCTCTTCTTTGGAGCGGCGGCCATGTTTTTTTCAGTCAGATATCAGATCGGAACCGCTGCCAGAATGGGCCCCGGCTATTTTCCCTTTGCCCTCGGGCTTCTTCTGGCGCTGCTTGGAATCGCTCTCATCGCTGCAAGTTTGGGAAAAACCCGGGAGAAGCAGGCGCCTCCATCTTTTCAGGTCAAACCCCTGGCCCTTATCCTGCTTTCGGTGGTGATGTTCGGCCTCATGCTGCGCCCCCTGGGTCTCCTCTTATCAACCGTAATCCTGGTTGTGACCGCCAGTTATGCCGGACATGAATTTCGATGGAAGGAAGCCATCTTAAACGCTGCGGTTCTTGTGGCAATCGTCTTTCTGATCTTTGTCTATTTTCTTGATTTTCAGGTACCGATCCGTCCGTGGTTTTTACCGGGGCGGATCTGAAACGGCGGAATAAAGAGTGGAGCTGCTGGCCAATATCGCACTGGGGTTTCAAACCGCGGTCACTCCCATGAACCTTCTCTATTGCCTGGCAGGGGCGCTCATCGGAACTCTGATCGGCGTTCTCCCGGGGATCGGCCCGGTTCAGACCATTGCCATTCTCCTCCCCACCACCTTCTCGCTTCCTCCGGTCTCCGCCCTCATCATGCTGGCCGGAATCTATTACGGCGCTCAATACGGCGGATCCACCACATCCATCCTGGTGAATGTGCCGGGAGAAGCCTCCGCGGTGGTGACCTGCCTGGACGGACATCAGATGGCCCGTCAGGGAAGAGCCGGAGCCGCCCTCACCATTGCGGCACTGGGATCCTTTGTGGCCGGAACGTTTGCAACGCTGGTGCTGGCGGTACTGGCCGTCCCTCTGTCCGAACTGGCGTTTAAATTCGGACCGGCTGAGTATTTTTCCCTGATGGTGTTCGGACTCATCGGATCTGTGGTGCTGGCTTCCGGCTCCATGATCAAGGCGGTCGGCATGATCCTGCTGGGTCTGCTCCTCGGGATGGTCGGGACGGATATTACAAGCGGCGTGCATCGCTTCACTTTTGAGATTCCCGAACTTTCAGACGGGATCGGTTTTGTCTCCCTGGCCATGGGACTTTTCGGGATTTGCGACATCATCACCAGCCTGGAAAAGCGGGAAAAGCGCGATATTCTAAAAAGCAAGCTCTCCGGATTCTGGCTGAAAAAAGATGAGCTGAAAGCAGCGGTCCCTGCGGTGATCCGCGGCACTTTATGCGGCTCCCTCCTCGGCATTTTACCCGGAGGGGGTGCAATCCTCGCATCTTTTACCGCGTATATGCTGGAAAAAAAGAGCTCCAAGCATCCGGAGAGCTTCGGAAAAGGGAATATTCAGGGAGTCGCCGCTCCGGAGTCGGCCAACAATGCCGCAGCCCAGACCTCCTTTGTCCCGCTTCTGACCCTCGGGATTCCTCCAAACGTGGTTCTGGCCATGATGGCAGGCGCCATGATGATCCACGGCATCCGGCCGGGCCCTCACGTGATCACCAGCAACCCCTCCCTCTTCTGGGGAGTCATCGTCTCCATGTGGATCGGGAATGCCATCCTGGTGCTGTTGAATCTTCCCCTGGTCGGCATCTGGATTCGCCTCCTTTCGGTCCCCTACCGGCTGCTCTATCCGGCGATTCTTCTCTTCTGCTGCATCGGCCTTTACAGCGTCAACAACAATACCTTTGACATCGGCCTCACCGCCGGATGCGGCCTTCTGGGATATCTTTTTCACAAACTGGAATGCGAGCCGGCCCCATTGATTTTAGGGTTTGTTTTAGGCCCGATGATGGAGGAAAACCTGCGGCGGGGAATGCTTCTTTCCCGGGGAGATGCTTCCATCTTTTTCACCCGGCCCCTTTCCCTTGCATTTCTGCTCATGGCAGCCGCACTGCTTATTCTGGTGGCGCTTCCGGCAATCCGCCGGCGCCGCGAAAACGCTTTCAAGGAGGAATGACTCTCACCGGTCGTTTCCGTTTTAAAACAGAGGAGGATGTTCAGATGACTTATCCCAGTATCTACCCCACCGGCGCAACCCTTTATGACCCGGCCCGATGCTGGAACGGGTACACGGTTTTTCAGGCAAAGGAGGTGGGAGCGGTCCTCATCGACATGAATGGTGCTGAGGTCCAGTTGTGGAAAGAATTCCACGGCATGCCCAACCGGATTCTTCCCGGCGGATATCTCATGGGGAGTACGGGAGAGAGAAATACCGCTTTTGGAATGCAGGACGGCATCGACCTGGTTCAGGTGGACTGGGACGGAAATATCGTATGGAAATTCGACCATTACGAATTCATCAAGGATCCTGGAGAAAAACCGCAGTGGATGGCCCGTCAGCACCACGATTATCAGCGGGAGGGGAACCCGGTGGGATATTTCGCTCCCGGGATGGATCCTCTCGTCGACCGCGGATACACGCTCATCCTCTCCCATAAAGACATCCGGAATCCGGGGATCTCCGACAAGCCCCTCCTGGATGACACCATCATCCAAGTCACCTGGGACGGAAAAATCGCCTGGGAGTGGCTCTGCAACGAACATTTTGAAGAGCTGGGATTCCGTGAAGACGCAAAAAACCTGCTGTTCAGAAACCCGAACTGGAGGCCTGCAGGCGGAGGGATCGGCGACTGGATGCACATCAATTCCATGAGTCTGCTGGGTCCGAACCGATGGTTCGATGCCGGAGATGAGCGGTTTCACCCGGATAACATCATCTGGTGCGCCCGGGAGGCCAATATCACGGC
>JBFMEI010000131.1:0-6409 GCA_040753295.1 Thermodesulfobacteriota bacterium
AATGCTGTTTCGGTTCAAGTTTTTCGACAGAGAGGATCATGGCTTTGGAAAGGGAAGGGAGCATCTCTTTTTCATCTTTGGATTCTTCATCCACGGCCTGATAAAGCGACATGAATCCCGGAAAGCGGATCGCCGACCCGTTTGCGATGAACTGATATTCTCCGGCGCGTATGGATGCTGAGACCTTGTCGATAAGCGCTTCCCGCATCTGGGAGGCGACAAATCGCCTCCAGATAAGCTGATAGAGGGCAAACTGGTCCTTGGAAAGATGGGGGGCTGTCTTTTCCGGGGTGTTAAAAACCGATGTCGGGCGGATGGCTTCATGGGCGTCTTGCGCCTTTTTGGCGTTTTTGAAAATCCTGGGGTTTTCAAGCGTAAAATCAGGTCCGAATTTCTCCAGGATAAGGGATTGCGCCTCTGAAGCGGCTTCCTGACTGATCCGCACCGAATCGGTTCTCATATAGGTGATGAGGCCCACCGGCTCTCCGGGCCCCAGTTCGATTCCTTCATAAAGCTGCTGGGCGATATTCATGGTCTTTTTTGCTGAAAAATGGAGTTTTCGTATGGCTTCCTGCTGAAGCTTGCTGGTATTGAACGGGGGTGCCGGATTCTGCTTTACGGTTTTGTTCTGGACATCTTCAACGGTAAAGGGTGCCCCCTTAAGCGCATTGAGAATATCAAGAGACTCCTGTTCATTTACGATTTTAATTTTGCTCCCCCCCTTTTTGACCAGCTTGGCGGAAAACGGGGGTGGAGAATCCGCAGTTAAAAAAGCAGTGATGGTCCAGTATTCTTCCGGTTCAAAATCCTGAATCTCCCGTTCCCGCTCACAGATGATCCTCACGGCAACGGATTGAACCCTTCCGGCACTCAGTCCCCGTTTCACCTTTTTCCACAACAGCGGTGAAATATGGTACCCTACAAGCCGGTCCAGCACCCGCCTTGCCTGCTGGGCTTCATATTTATGAAGGTTCAACGGTTCAGGAGTGTCGATTGCCTTTAGAATGGCGTTCCGGGTTAGTTCATGAAAGAGGACCCGGTGAAAGACGACTCCTTTCCTGGCTAAAACTTCCGCCGTATGCCAGGCGATGGCTTCTCCCTCCCGATCCGGGTCCGGCGCAAGATAGATCTCCGACGAATCCCGGGCGGCCTGCTTTAAGGAACGGATCACTTTCTCCTTTCCTGGAATGGTTTGATAGAGCGGTTTGAATCCGGTTTCGATGTCGATCCCCATTTCTCTTTTTGGAAGATCCTTGATGTGACCGATGGTTGCCGCCACGCGAAAATGGGTCCCAAGATATTTGGTCAGCGTTTTAACCTTTGTGGGGGATTCAACAACAACAAGTGGCTTTCCCAAAGCTTTTTACCTCCGCATGTAATTATCGTTCGATTTTAGTAAAGCGTTTTCCCGGGCTTTGACGGACGATACCATGAATTTCCAGTTTTAAAAGGATCGCAGCAAGCTTCCCTGAATCCATGGCAACCTTTCGGGCAAGATCATCGATATGGATAGGATAGGGCTCCAATCCGTGAATCACTTTGATTTCTTCGCCGGATAAAGCGAAGGTGTCGGATGACGGCTGTTCCGGTTCATCGACAGATTCCGGCTGAGGTTCGACAGACATGACGCGGGAGAGCTCTTCAATTATATCTCCGGCATGTTCCACAAGTTTGGCACCCTGTTTGATCAATCCATGGGTTCCGGCGCTCTTAAAGGACCGGATGCTCCCGGGGACTGCAAACACCTCCCGTCCCTGTTCTGCGGCCAGACGTGCGGTAATCAGGGATCCGCTCTGTTTTGCGGCTTCCACAATAACGGTTCCCAGGCTCATGCCGCTGATAATCCGGTTTCTCTGGGGGAAATTTGAAGCCTTTGGCTCTTCTTTAAGAGGAAATTCCGAGACAACGGCCCCATGCTTTGCGATCTCGTAAAAAAGGGCTTTATTTTCCCGCGGATAGATATAATCAAGACCGCTTCCCAGCACGGCAACGGTTTGGCCGTTGACGGAAAGAGCACCCTGATGGGCAGCCGTATCGATCCCGATCGCCATGCCGCTGACGATGGTGATTCCCCGGGTTGCCAGATCAGCGCTCAGCCGTCGGGTGGTGAGGACCCCATAATCAGTGGCATTTCGCGATCCGACAACAGCAATGGGGTTTTTAAGGAGTTTAAGACTCCCAAAGAGATACAAATAAGGAGGAGGGTCCGGAATCTGAAGAAGGAGAGCCGGGAAATCCGGATCCGTCAGCGGGATGATGTCGAATCCTTTTTCAGAAGTCAGATCAAGCTCCCGGCGGATCGAATCAGGGGTTTGATGTCGCCGTATTGCGGAAACCAGTCTTCCGGTCATTCCATTGACGGAAAGGAGCTCCTCATCTGTTGCGGCCAGGACGCGGTCCGGAGACCGGAACTGATCGATGAGGCGCTTGTAGATATGATTTCCGATGCCGGGGATGTTTTTTAAAACCAGCCAGGGGAGGAGAGACTCCATCCCGTTACCTCTTTTGTCTTGAATCCTGCCAGGCGATCAGGATAGGGCTGGCGATGTACACGGAAGAGTAGGTCCCCACAACGATGCCCACGATCATGGCAAAGGCAAAGTCATGGATGATCCCCCCTCCCAAAACAAAGAGCGCGATGACGGCGACCAGGGTCGTCGCGGCGGTGAGAATGGTCCGGCTGAGCGTTTCATTGACACTTCGGTTGATGATGAAATCTAAGGGTTTTTTATGGTATTTCTTCAAATTTTCCCGAATTCTGTCAAAAACAATGATGGTATCATTCAGGGAGTATCCGATAATAGTCAGCAGGGCTGCGATGATGGGAAGGGAAAATTCCTTATCAAGAAGGGAAAAGATTCCCACGGTAATCATGACGTCATGAATCAGCGCCACGATTGCTCCCATGGCGTATTTGAGGTTGAGCACCCAGAATAAGAAGAGGGTGAGAATCAGGGCTGCGGTGATGAGAAACGGGATGCTGACATTGATGAAAGAGATGAGATAAACCGCTCCGATAAGGGCTCCAGCCATGACACCGCTTAAAATCCATTTGAACTCAAACCTTCCCGAAATGTAAATGGCGATAAAAAGGAGGGAATAGAAAATGGCAAACAGGGCTTTTTCTCTTAAATCCTTTCCGACCTGAGGGCCCACAATTTCAATCCTGCGGACTTCAGGTTCCAGACTGGTGGAAGCGGTGAGCGCTTTTTTGATCTGGGTGGAAAACCCTTCTGTCCCTGCAATCGATTTGTCGATCCGAATCAGATACTCGTTATCGTTCTTTTCTCCGAAGGTCTGTATTGTCGGGGTGTCGATACCGATGGATCGCAGTCCGGATTTCATGCTGTCGATGATTGCCGGAGAGGGAAATTTCACCTGAATCACGGTTCCTCCGGAGAAGTCGATTCCATATCTCGGTCCCCCATGAAAAATCAGGGAAATGATCCCGATCAGAATGAGAATCCCTGAGGCAATAAAACAGATTTTTTTCTTTCCGATGAAGTCGATGTTGATATCGGGTTTTATGAATTGCATGCTTTTAATATCCTTTTATTGATAGGAGCGATCTCCCAGAGCGATCGGTCAGATGCTCAGCCGTTTCAGCTTCCGGTTGATCAATAGAAAATCAAATATCGAACGGGTCATGATCAATGCGGTGAACATGCTGGTCAGTACACCGATGCTCAGAGTTACGGCAAATCCCTTCACCGGACCGGTTCCAAACTGGAACAGAACCAGGGCAGCGATCAGAGTGGTGATATTGCTGTCCAGAATAGTAAGTGTGGCTCGGTCAAATCCGGCTTCAACCGATGCCTTAGGCGTCTTTCCAAGCCGCAGCTCTTCCCGTATCCGCTCAAATATCAATACATTGGCATCCACCGCCATTCCAATGGTCAAGATGATTCCGGCAATCCCGGGAAGGGTGAGGGTTGCCTGAAATCCGGCTAGCCCTGCGGCAATCATCAGAATATTGATAAACAGGGCAAAATCGGCGATCACTCCGGAGATGCTGTAGTAAATTACCATGAACAGAACAACCAGCAGGCCTCCCGCGATTCCGGAAATGATTCCTTTCCGGATAGAATCCGATCCCAGGGAGGGGCCCACGGTCCTCTCTTCAATGACGGTGACAGGGGCCGGAAGCGCTCCGGCTCGAAGAACAATAGCCAGATCACGGGCTTCATCCATGGTAAAGCTTCCGGTGATTCGGGCCTGGCCCCCTCCGATTTTCTCCTGAATGACCGGTGCGCTGTAAACATTCTGATCAAGGACGATGGCCAGGCGCTTTTTGACATTTTCTTCGGTAATCCGCTCAAAAATCCTCGCCCCTTTTTTGTCGAATGTTATGGAAACATAAGGCTCATTGTACTGTGAATCGATCTCCACCCGGGCTTCTGTGAGATACGCACCGGTCAAGAGCGTCTGTTTTTTTATAAGAAAGGGCGTTTTGGAGGTGCGCTGGGTTTTTGCATCCTCGATGGTTTGATAAAGGATCTCGCTTCCAGGGGGGATATCGCCTTTCAGGGCATCCTCAACAGAATGGGTTTCATCCAGAAGTTTGAACTCAAGAAGTGCGGTTCTTCCGATAAGTTCTTTGGCGCGTTCGGTATCCTTGATTCCGGGCAGTTGGATCAGGATCCGCTTTTCTCCCTGTCTTCGAATATCCGGCTCGCTCACCCCGAATTGATCAATCCGATTCCGGATCGTTTCCAATGCCTGATCAACGGCAAGCTTTTTAATATGGTCGCTCTCAGCATCCGGAAGATCCATCACTGCGGATAGCACTCCGTCCTGCATGGATCTGGAGACCATTCTGAGATCTTTGTATTCCTTATCCAGAAGGGTCTCAAATTCATCGATGCTTTCTTTCCCTTCAATCTTGACGGATATCTTGCTCCCTTCGATCCGATCGATAGCGGACTGGGACACCTGCTCTTTTCTCAAGAGGCGTTTCAGGTCCTGGACGATCCGTTCCACCGTGCTTTCTAAGGCTTTCTGAGTATCGACCTCCAGAACCAGATGCATCCCTCCCTGCAGATCAAGTCCTAAATTAATCCGCTTGTAGGGCCATAATCCCGGATTCAACGTCGGAATCACATAAAGGATGGCCGCGATGGTGGCTGCAATGGAGAGGAGCGCTTTCCATGAAATGCTTTTCAATGCTCTATCCCTTTCCCTCGAATTAAAATTGAGGCTTTCCCTTTTCATACAAAACCCCGAAAATCGGTCAAACAGGCGATAATGGCCGGGAGTCGATCAGGTTCGATTCGGGTGGGCCGCTGCGTATCCGATTTTCCGGGGTTTGATCCTATTCGATCAGGATGCCTTTTTTTCTTCAGTCTTGATTTCTTTGGGAGGTGCAGGTTGTTGAGGCGCGGATTGAATTACCGCACCCACATTTCCGCGGTTCAGTTTAACCCTGACCTTTTCCGCGATCTCAACCGTAAGGATATTTTCTTCAACGCCGGTAATCCGTCCGTGAATACCTCCGGCGGTGATGATCCGATCCCCTTTTTTCAGATTGTTGATCATTTCCCGATGCTCTTTGCTCTTTTTCTGCTGGGGACGGATAAGAAGAAAATAGAAAATAACGAACATCAAAATCAGGGGAATAAACGCAGTAAATCCCCCTCCGGCGCCCTGTCCGGCTGCGCCTCCCTGACCCATGGCATATGCTAAATTCATCAAAACCAAAACCTCCTTTACTGAGTTATTCTGTTTATCGGATTCTCCACTTCATTTCCGCGGTTCCCCGAACCCCTGTAATTAAAAGCCTGAATTCATCCCCTCGGGTCCGGGGTGATGATCCCTCTTTTGGTTCATGCCGTGGAAATCGCAGCGTATAAAAGGATTTCCAAGGGGATGCAAAAGGAAAAAAATAATTAAGTACAGGGTCCATTTTCCTTTTTTCAATTTTATCCGGTTCAAGACGCAAGGTTTCATCAAGAACAAGGTATATTTTCCATGAGGATTTTTTTTTGTCAAAGTCATTCATCTGTTTTTCAGGTGTATAAGCAGCGATTACGAATTCATCATATTTCTCTGCTGCTTGGGTCTGTTCCTGTTCCAGGCGCTTCTTGGCATCATCCGTCGATCTGAAAACCCGTGTATATTCATTAAGATACGAATTCCGGAATTCGGGGGATAGATATATGCCGGTCGTTATTAATTCAAGATCAAATCCCTTGTAAATGCGTGCTTCCCGGGTCCATTTATCCAGATTCGATTTGTAATCCGCTTCCATGCCCGTGGAATCGGATTCCAGAAATCCTTTAACGGATGCATCATGGGTACACCCCAGAAAAAAAACCATGACAATTCCGATCAATGCGGAAATGCGTTTTCCTGTAATCCTGATACCCTTAGTTCCCATGGGGTCTTTTTTCTCCGAAGACTCGACCAAAGA
>JBFMEI010000132.1:0-6358 GCA_040753295.1 Thermodesulfobacteriota bacterium
AAAAGCGCATAATCGACCGGAAGAAGTAATTTTAAAAAATTTATAAAATGGACCGATTCCAGATATTTCTGAGTTCTTTCAAATTGGCCGGATAATGGAAGCGCTTCGGATTGGAGAAGGTTGGTTTTGGTGGTTTTATTATCATCGAAAAACCGGATATATTTTTTATGCCCCGAGGGGATGGTATCTTCCATGAAAAGGACCAGGAAGGCATTCTGGCACTGGTATTCCACATCCGGAATCCTTCCTCTCGGCTTCAGCTCCCGCTTCTCCACAAACGGATAAGGAATATGGTTGGCGGTAAAATTATAATACGATTCGATCAAGGCATGCTGAAGTAAAAACTGATCAAGATCGTCCCTCAGGATTTCATAGTAGGAGCGCTTGAGACGCAGCGCTCTGCTGAGTTCTTCCCTGAAACGCCAGTGTGTCACGAACCCCTCCGATGGTCAGATGAATAAAAAATCCGGATGGTCTCTTTTTCTGCCACCTCAAATGAGCGTGCCATTTATTTGATAAAATATCAATAGAATATCTCCTAATCTGAGCGATTATTATTGAATCTATCCATCCATCGGTAGATCCCGGTTCTGAATCGATACATGACAAGGGAGAGTCCGATGCAAAACGAAGCCACAACGATAAGAGGCCCGTACATCTTTTCATATAAGAACGCCCCCTGAATACTCAGCATCAATGTACCCGGCATCCGGCCGAATGAGGCGATAATCATAAACGCCTTGAAGGGGATTTTGGTCAATCCTAAGAAAAGACAAAGGGAGTCCTTTGGAAAACCCGGGAAAATGAAGAAGATGAATAAAACGAAGATCCCCTGGCGCCGGACAAAGGTGTCCAGCCATTCCATCTGTTTTTTAGGGATGAGTTTCCGGATATATCGTTTTCCGAAAAATCTTCCGATGATGAAATTGACCCACGATCCCGCGGAAAGCGCCAGGCTGGAATAAACAAAGCTTTGAATCACCCCGAAGAGGTATCCGCCGATAAATCCGGTAGCCTCTCCGGGAACCGGAGCCAGCAGGACCTGAAGGAATTGAATGGCGATGAAAAAAGCCGGAGCCAGAGGCCCGGCGTTCAGGATAAACTCCCTGATCTTTTCCCGATCTGCCAGAAAATGATAAAACAGCCAGGCGTTATCCCGAATCAGATCCCGGTAAAGATATGCCCCCCAAAGGATCAGGCCGCATAGAATTACAATAAACGCGATGACAGGTTTTGTCAGAAATCGACTCCGCATCGAATATCCGCTTGAAAAAGATGAGACCGTTATGCGGATTCCAGAGCCGCAACGCCCGGCAGAAGATCTCCTTCAAGAAGGGAGAGAAATGCCCCGCCTCCGGTGGAGATATAGGTCATTCGATGGGCGACACCGCTCTTCCGGACCGCTTCTGCGGTCTCTCCACCCCCCACAATGGTCAATGCATGGGCACCGGCAAGAGAATGCGCCATTCCCATAGTCCCTCGACTGAATGCATCCATTTCGAACATCCCCATCGGACCGTTCCACAGGATGGTTCTGGCGTCATAAAGGGCTTCGGAGTAAAGCGATACGGTGGCGGGCCCGATATCCAGGGCCATCCAGGATGCCGGTATTTCCTGAACCGGAACCATCTTCATCACAGCCGGATCATCCGTCCGGTCCGCTGCAACAACATCGACCGGAAGATAGAGTTTGATCCCTTTTTCAGTTGCCATGCGGATAATTTTTTCAGCAACCGGGACCATCTCTTCCTCAAGCAATGATTTTCCGGTGTTGATCCCCATTCCTTTCAGAAAGGTATTGGCCATGGCCCCTCCGATGATAAGCTTATCCACCCGCCTGAGGATATTTTCGATGACTTTAATCTTGTCCGAAACCTTGGCGCCGCCGACGATGGCGGCAAACGGGCGCTTTGGGTCTTCAAGCGCCTGCCGGGCATAGGTAATCTCCGTGTGCAGCAAGATTCCGGCCGCGCAGACCGGTACGAATTTTGTAACGGCTGAAACAGAAGCATTGGCCCTGTGGGACACTCCGAATGCTTCATTGACATAGACATCGCACAGGCTCGCCAGGCGTTTTGCAAAACCGGTTTCATCTTTTTCTTCTTCCGGATGAAACCTCAGATTCTCGAGCATGACCAGATCCCCGTCCTTCATTCCGGAAATCAGATTTTCAACCACTGATCCGACGCAATCGGCTGCCAGAGAAACCTGAACCCCAAGCAGTTCCTCCAGGCGCTTTGCCGCCGGTCGAAGGGAGAGAGCCGGAACGATCTTTCCTTTCGGCCTTCCAAGATGTGAAGCCACGATCAGTCGACCCTGATGTTCAAGAATATATTTCAATGTAGGTAATGCGGTCCGAATCCGCATATCGTCCCGGACCTGCTGCCGGTCATCCAGAGGAACATTAAAATCGACTCGAACCAGAACACGTTTTCCCGCGACATCGATTTCAGTGATGGTTTTCACACCCCCTCCTTTACCTGTTTTTATCCGATTCCTTTGATTTCATCTTACGCTGCAGTTCTTTTTTTCTGGACCATCGTTCAAAGAACCCGATCACCCCTGATTCATAGGCCCGGTCTACGGTCTCCTCGCGCACTTTCAATCCTTCAGACGCTTTCATGGCGGACCTCAGGCATTCGGTCTTGTAAATACAGTAAAAACAGGATTCCGGAGTCTCCCTCAACCCCTCTTTTCCCATGGGGAAGACGATTTCCAGTTTTCCGAAGCAAAAAGGGTATGTTTCCTTCCCCTTCCCCATCTCAAATGACTCCGGATCCTTTACCGCTTTTCTTCGGCTTCAAAGGCTTCATAGTCGTTGTTCATTTTCGCAATATACCCTTCATCTGCAAAGCTGAAATACCGGTTATCCCCGACAATCAAATGATCGTGGACCCTCGCTCCCACGACTCTGCAGGCAAAAACGAGTCTCCGGGTAACGGCGACATCCTCTCTTGACGGCGCCGGGTCTCCTGACGGGTGGTTATGGGCGAATATCAGTGCGGCTGCCCGATGAGTCAGAGCGCGTGCAACAACCTCCCTCGGATAAACCGAACTGGCGTTCAAGGTCCCTTCAAACAGGGTTTCAACGGCAAGGATCTGATTCTTTGAATCAAGGAAAAGCGCCTTGAAGGATTCCCGCTCCTTGTCTCTCATGGTGTGATACAGGTATTCGAAAAGTGCTTTTGAATGGGAGATCTGATCTTTACGGATAATCGTTTTTTCAAGGTATCGATCGGCAACCGCTTTGATCAGCCTGACCCCCAGAGCGTTTCTGGGACCGATGCCGGGGATCTCGCACAATTCTTCGATGGATGCCTCGAGGACTCCCTGAAAGGTCTTAAACCGGGCAAGAGCGGCTTTGGCTGTGCTCTTGCAGTCTTTCCGGGGAGTTGCAAGGGTCAGAAGGAGTTCGATGACTTCGTAGTCATGAAATCCCAGAAGCCCGGATAAAAGGAATTTGTCCCGGAGTCTCTCCCGGTGCCCTTCCCCTTTAGCTTTTTGAGAATCGGATATGCTGCGACGATCAGGGATCATCCGTTTCCTGTTTGAGTTCTCTTGTCATCAACAGATAGAGGGCTTCCTTCGGGGATAAATCGTCATAAAGAATCCGGTAAACCTGATGGCAGATGGGCATCTCCACATTGAGGCGTTTAGATAAATGATACACCGATTCGGCGGTTTTTATCCCTTCGGCCACCATTCGCATTCCGGAAAGAATCTCCTTTAATTTTAATCCTTCCCCG
Source organism: Thermodesulfobacteriota bacterium (assembly GCA_040753295.1). Classification (GTDB taxonomy): domain Bacteria; phylum Desulfobacterota; class Desulfobacteria; order Desulfobacterales; family UBA2156; genus RBG-13-49-15. The sequence continues at coordinate 3,747 of JBFMEI010000132.1, forward strand.
ATCTTTTTCCCCACAGTATGATTCCGGCTCAATTCACCGGTGCACGTCAATATCAGATCTCCGACACCGGCCAGGCCGGTAAATGTTTCCGGTCTCGCCCCTAATTTCAGCCCCAGGCGGCGGATCTCTACCAACCCCCGGGTGATTAATGCGGCACGGGTGTTAAAGCCCAGGCCGAGCCCATCTACAATACCGCTGGCGATAGCAATGACATTTTTAACCGCGCCCCCCAATTCCACACCCGTGATATCATTGCTGGTGTAGACACGAAAAAAGGGGGCGGCAAATACGTGTTGAGCAAAAAAAGCGGTTTCCGGCTCCTCGGCGGCAACCGTTACCACCGTAGGGACCTGCCGGGCGACTTCTGAGGCAAAGCTCGGTCCTGAAAGGACACAGATCCGATGATGGGCCGTCACTTCTTTCAAGACCGCCGACATGGTCAGATAGGTTTTATTCTCGATTCCCTTGGATGCGCTGACAAGGATGGTATTCTTTCCGATATACGCCTTCATCCGGCATGCCACATCCCGAAGGTGATGGGACGGGACAACCACCGCCACGAGATCCTTGTCCGACACCGCCTGGCCGATGTCGGTTGTAGGAACGGCATTCCTGGAGATAAGAATTTCCGGCAAAAAAACTTTATTCTCTCTCAATTTCTCGATCTGCTCGCAAACCTCCGCTTCATAGATCCACCAGTCCAGGTGAAATCCTTTCAGCCCCAAAAGATGGGCGATGGCGCTTCCCCAGCTTCCGCCGCCCACAACACCCACCTTGATTTCAGCTATGGGAAGATGCATGGCCGGTCACGAATCCATTGTTCTGGGAACCCGGACCGCTCCGGTGAGACGTTCTTCCAGATCCATTCCCATCAGTTTCACGCCCTGGGTGTTGCGGCTGATCACCGAAACCCCGCTGATCGGGATGCGGATGAGCTTCCCTGCATTTGTGATCAGCATCACCTCATCCCCGTCTTCCACCAGAAGAATCGCCACCACCTTTCCGTTTCTTTCAGTGGTCTTGATGGTGATGACTCCTTTCCCCCCTCTTTTTTGAAGCGGATATTCATCAATGGAGGTCCTCTTCCCAAAACCGTTTTCCGTGATTGAAAAAAGCGTCTGCCCATGGCTGAGCACTTCAAGACTGACCAGAGAATCCTCTTCCTCCAGCATCATACCGCGGACACCCGCTGAGGTTCTTCCCGTCGCCCGGACATCCGACTCATGAAACCGGATCGATTTCCCCATGGCGGACCCCAGAAATACATTATAGGTCCCATCCGTGATCCGCGCGGAAATCAATTCGTCCTTCTCTTCAAGGGTTATGGCGATAATTCCTCCGGAACGGGGCCGGCTGAACGCCATCAGATCGGTCTTTTTGATGGTACCGTTTTTTGTCGCCATGAGCACATGGAGTCCGGGGTCAAAGGCCGCCACGGAAAGAACCGTGCTTAACTTCTCATCCTTATCCAGATTCAAAAGATTCACCACGGCTTTTCCCCGGCTCGCCCGTCCGGCCTGGGGGATTTCATAGACTTTCAGCCAGTAGACCTTACCCAGGTTGGTGAAAAAGAGGAAGGTATGATGGGTGGAGGCCACAAACATGGACGAAACAAAATCCTCCTCCTTGATCCCCATGGCGGTCTTCCCTTTTCCACCTCTCTGCTGGCTCTGGTAAAGGGTAATGGGATTCCGTTTGATATATCCGGTGCTGGAGAGCGTCACCACCATATCCTCCTCGACAATCATGTCTTCAATGGTGATCTCCTTGGTTTCCTCAATAATCTGGGTCCGCCGGGAATCTCCGAATTCCTCCTTTATTTTGAGGATCTCTTCCCGGATAATGGCCATCACCAGCCGTTCATCGCCTAGAATCTCTCGATACCGGGCGATGTCCCGACGGGTGTTCCGGAAGTCTTCAATGATTTTTTCACGTTCAAGCCCGGTCAGCCGCTGAAGCCTCATATCCAGAATGGCCTGGGCCTGGATCGGAGAAAGGGAAAAGGTCTGGACCAGAGCATCCTTTGCTTCTTTGGGGGTTTTGGATCTGCGGATCAGGGCGACGACCTCGTCGAGATGCTCCAGGGCTACTTTCAATCCCTCCAGGATATGTGCTTTCTCTTCAGCCTTGGTCAGATCATAGGTTGTCCGTCGAATAATGATCTTTTTTCGATGAAGGATGAATTGCTCCAAAAGCCCCTTAAGGGTGAGAAGTTCGGGCTGATTATTGACGATGGCCAGGAATATGATCCCGAAACTCGATTCCACAGGAGTCTGTTTATAAAGCTGATTGATGATCACATCCGCGACCTGTTCTTTTCTGAGGCCGAGCGCAATCCGCATTCCCTCCCGGTCCGATTCATCCCTCACATACCGGACTCCGTCAAGCTGCTTATCCTTCATCATCTGCGCGATTTTTTCGATGAGCTTCGACTTATTGACCTGATAGGGAAGCTCGGTGATGACGATGGTTTCGCTCTGGGTTCTTTTATCTTTTTCAACAACAGCCCTGCCTCGGATTCGAATAATCCCTTTCCCGGACAGGTACGCGTCCCGGATCCCCTGGGTGCCGTGAATAATCCCTGCTGTCGGAAAATCCGGACCCGGAACATG
>JBFMEI010000133.1:0-6319 GCA_040753295.1 Thermodesulfobacteriota bacterium
TCGTTTTCGACCGGTGGTCGCTCCGAATTCCGCCCCTTTTTCCTGAATCCGGTCTCCGATTTCATCTGTCAGTTCGGTCGGGAAGGGGCCGCTTCCCACGCGGGTGGTGTAGGCCTTGGTGATTCCGATCACACCGGTGATCGCCTTTGGACCAACCCCGGCCCCGCAGCAGGCGCTTCCGGAAACCGTATTGGAAGAAGTCACAAACGGATAGGTACCGTGATCAATATCCAGATGCGTCCCCTGGGCTCCTTCAAAAAGGATCTGCTTTCCGGTTTTGATGAAATGGTGAAGTTCTGTTGAAATATCGGCAACATGGGGCTTCAGGGGTGTTGCATATCCAAGGTATTCCTCAATGATCATTTCCGGATCAAGAGGAGGCTGAGAAGGAAATGAGGTCAAATAAAAATTCTTCTCGCCGATGACTTGCCGGACGATCTCCACAAATCTTTCAGGGTCCAGCAATTCAGCAACCCGGATTCCTCGCCTGGAAGACTTGTCTTCATAGGTGGGCCCGATTCCCCGGCCGGTGGTTCCGATCTTTTTATCCCCGTCTTTTGTTTCCCGTAACTGGTCAGCCAGCCTGTGGTAAGGCATGATGACATGGGCCTTTTCACTGATCCGAAGATTTTGGGGTGAAACAGGGATCCCGGCGTCCTTTAAGCGGTTGATTTCCTGGAGCAGAACCGCCGGATCCACCACCACTCCGTTTCCGATCATGCAGACTTTTCCCTGAAGAATTCCGGATGGGATTAAATGGCAGATGAATTTCTTTCCGTTGACCACCATGGTGTGTCCGGCATTATTTCCCCCTTGAAAACGGACCACCACATCCGCATATTCAGCTAAAAGATCGACGATTTTCCCTTTTCCTTCGTCACCCCACTGGGTTCCGACAATCACAATATTTGCCACAAATCGCTCCTTATCTTCTTTTTTCCTGAAAGAACTGCTGCATCAATTCCCGGCTTTGATTTTCAAGAACTCCGGTCACAACTTCAATCCGATGGTTTAATCGGGTATCGCTGCAAAGATCATACAGGGAACCGGCTGCCCCCCACTTGAGATCCCGGGCACCAAAGACGAGTCTGGATACCCGCGCATGAACCATGGCTCCCACACACATGGGACAAGGTTCAATGCTAACATAGAGGGTGGTGTTTAACAATCTGTAGTTTCCGAGTTTCTGACCGGCCTCCTGAAGGGCGAGGATCTCCGAATGGGCTGTGGGGTCAGATCTTTCAATCACCCGGTTCCGGGCTCTGGCCAGAATTTTACCGTGATCATCGATAATGACGGCACCAATAGGGATTTCCCCGGTTTTCCCGGCCTGTTTTGCCTCCTCAAGCGCCAGTCCCATGTAATATTCATGGTTTGAACTCATGAGTTAAGTTTTAGAGCATGACAGGCTTCTGTTCAACAGTTAATTCCATTGACATGAAATCTTAATTTTCTTATAAAAACCTGAATATAGAAAAACTTCCTGGATCTGTGCGCCCGTAGCTCAGTGGATAGAGCGCCGGACTACGAATCCGTAGGCCGCCCGTTCGAATCGGGCCGGGCGCACCAGCAATATCAATGGGTTGCAGACTACGATGGATATCGACATTTGGATTATGCCTTCCAAAGAGGATGCTGAGGCTTTGGAATCCCTCAAAAGCTCCGAACCCTAATCCCTTTCCCAATTCATTTCGCGTCAATGAAAAAAAATAGAATTTCAGGTATTTTTTGTTTTTTTATTCTTCTCTGCATCGGGTGGAGTTTTCCGGTCCAGGGGCATGTATACCGGGGCACAGATGACTTGACGTCACAGGCTAAGATCGAAAAAGGACCTTTCAGGCAATCCGGGATGATCGCATCCCAGCTTTCGATTCGGGAAGGGGATACCATCGATTATGCGATCCATATCCGCTACGATGGAGAAGAGAATCGGATGCCGATCCAATTCGATTTTCCGATTCCCGGGCCTGCCATGCTGGTATCTGCATCATCGGGATTGATGCTCGATGAAAATGAGCGGGCTTTAAAATGGAAGGGAACGGTTAAAACCAAAGAGGGCCTTGATTTTAAAGTCAAGCTGGTCACCCGTCCGGATTGTGCGAGCAGCCGGACTCTTTTAGGAAGCGCAGGGATCTACTGGCAGGGGGGTGTTCACTGGCTTCAAAGTGAAACCGAGATTCATTCAAAACAAGGACCCGAAATTCATCTCCAGATCGGGGGTGTAGGAATCGGTAAAGTCGAGATAACCGTTCTGGTGTACGTCATCGGCGGGGTTTTCTTTATCCTCATCATCCCAAAAATCATTCGGTGGCGGGAAAATAAACGAGCGTCTCTATCCTCAGTTTCCGGGAAAAAATCTTTTATGGAAAGCTGGTTTCTTTATGCGGCCTCATTTATGTATGTGATGCTCATCGGAATCGCTCATCTCATGGGATATCTTGTGTATGAAGATTTTCGGCGATTTCACTCCTATCCTCAGACTGATTGCGTTCTCCTGGATAAGAGGATCACCGTCCACGAGGTTTCGCGGACTCCGGGGAAAACCCAAAGCACTTCAACACAATACAAGGAGCCCCTGGTGGCTGTCCGGTACATCGTCGACGGCCGGGAGGTGATTGTTGCCGGGCCTCCGCAGGTGACCTCCATGCGTTCAACCCTTGACAAACATGTCATCAAAGAACTCGGTCAGTATGAGCGGGGCCGATCCTACCCGTGCTGGTACGACCCCCTCGATCCCGGACGGTTTGTTCTTGCCCGTGGAGTATCCTGGGGATGGTATCTTTTGGGTTTCGGGCCGCTTATCGTTTTATACTTCCTCTCCCGGAGCCTTTTTCGAAAACTGTTTTATTAATGACTGCCTGGAAAGCATGATTCAGAAGATCAAGAGAATTCCCCTCTGTGAGGCCTTCAGGCATGAAGCATTGGACTTCACAAAGCGGTGATCTGGATTATATCGGACCCTCGTCCTATACATGTAAGCGTAATCATCTGGCTCAACGAGGCATTTTCATTTAAATCGCCTTTATTGAAATTGGATAAAATTAAAGAAAGCATCATAAAATGAGATTCCATTGCTTTCGATACAATCAAGTGGTAAATAGTAAATATGAACAGGAAAATCGCCGTTAAATATCGTATGGGGGAGCGTCAAAATGATGATTATGTTCCAGGCACTCCGGAATACCGTATCCGTTTGATCTGGCCGCTGACTCGAGAAGTCGTTTCTTTAAGCAAAAAGTACGATGCTGAACAAAGATTACAGAGACATGTTACACGCCTTATCCGAAAATACAATACACAACCCCTCAAAAACTCAGAATCCTAATCCCTTTCCCAGTTCATTTCGCGTCAATGAAAAAAAATAGAATTGCGGGTTTTTTTGTTTGTTTATTCTTCTCTTCATCGGGTGGTATATGCCGATCCAGGGGCATGCATATCGGGGCACGGATGGCTTGACTTCACAGGCTAAGATCGAAAAAGAAACTTTCAGGCAATCCGAAATGATCGCATCCCATCGATCGATTCGGGAAGAGGATACCATCGATTATGAGATCCATATCCGCAAGGACAGAGGCTCAACATATTTCCTGAATCTTTCATGAAAATTTATGAGAAACGGGTTTGAGGTATAATACATAAGGATTTGGAGCCAAATTAGCACAATAAAATAATACTACTCCGACATTTCCCATTTTGTCATTCCGGCGAAAGCCGGAATCCAGAGAAAAAATGGATGCCGGTCGAAGATCCCATGCGCTGATACTGCAACTCCAAAATTTAAAACTGTTTCACTGATGCCCGGATGTTAACCTTCAGCTGATACAGGCGGATGAGGCGGAATTGTTTCCTTCGTCCGCTTCGTTGACCTGATTGCTGACGTCAACCTTTATCTGAAAATCACAGTCCGGATTCCAGCATTCACTGGGAACCAACACAACTCCTTCAGCAGTCGATCCGGCGTCGATGGAAGGAATTTGAACGTCAAATGCACCTCCAGGAAAGAACTCAACCTGTGCGACCGATGCTCCTGCCGCAACGGTCCCCTGGTTTTTCACCCTCACGATAAGCTCTCCCTGGCTGTTTCTGGTGCATGCTGCAACCGGAACCAGGTCCGCTTTACCCTGAACAAAGAAATTTCTGTAGCTTCCGTCTCCGGCAAGGTACATCAGAATGGACGAAAAACAGTAAATTCGAATCCGGCCCTGTGAGGTGGTATTATTCAGGGCCGCCGTAAAATTGTTCCAGCCCGGGTTTGTGGGAATCAGGGAGTCATGCACGGCACTCCAGGTGTTTCCACCGTCTTTTGAAAACTGGATGATGCTCCATTTGATCTGGTCGCCCCACACAAACCAGGTGATGGTGGAATTTCCTTTTAAAGTTTCCCCGCCCCTGGGTGAAACGAGAATGGCGTGATTCAGGCCGGTTCCGCCGTCAGGCACTAATCGTCCGATACCGGTTTTCGTGTTCGGGGCTCCTCCCCACTGATCGTAGTTATATTCTGCAAGCTGCTGTTCGGCCGTTGATCCCCAGGTATTATAAACAATGACGGATTTCTGGCTTCCGGCGTACCGGTACCCGATCACAGTCATGGCATGGGCTTGTGCCGGCCCGACTCCCCAGACCGACGGCCTGTTGGAATTGACCTCAGAGACAATATCTCCCCAGCACCAGTCGTTACCGGCGGTTCCTTTGATGTCCGTCCAGGAGAAATTATACCCGTTGATCGTGTTGAGAGCGCCGACCAGTCCCTGACTCGACCAGGAGCAGGTGCTGTGATCGATAATTTCATCGATGAAATTCGGAACATTGGTGACATTGGAGTTCTGGCAGAGGGGGCCATGATCAAACCAGAAGTCGATGATCCGGCCGTATCCGGGCCAAGTCCCCTGGCGGGGATCATAATGGTCCCAGTATCCGGCGGTCATGGTCATTGCGGTGGGAACGCACCAGTGGGTCCAATCTACAACCGGGACAAGGGTGTAGTTGTCGATCCACTTGTAGGCATCGTTTAAGGATCGAGTTTTCGGGTTGTCGACTTCTTCCCATGCTTTTTCACGTCTTTTTCTGATGATATCGTTTTCTGCCTCGATTCTGTTTTGCGGAAAAGTGTTGCCCTTATAGGATTCATAGAGTTCTTCTTTGGTTTTAAGGAGATAGGCATGGAGCTTGATCTTTCCTTTATCCGAAGAAAAGTTGAAGTAAAGATCATGAGGGCCGGTATATTCCATGTTTTCAAGAACAACCCTATCGCTCTTTAAGCGGGTTCTGGCTGTATCAGCGGCGGTTTCCGAATAGAGAAAATAGGGATGCAGGGAGTGCCATACTCCGAGAATCGGAAAGTTTTCGCGGGTTGCGGAAACTTCCACACACCCGAAAGATCCCATGGAGCCGGTCACGGCATTGTAAAACCGCTTGTCGTGAATGTCATGAGTCTGTGCTGCCGATCTCACGGTATCGAAGATTTTTTCATAAGAAGGAAATTCGGAAGCATTCCTTGCATAAGGAAAGACATAGGCGAATGGAGTACCGTCTTCCTTGTGCAGAGAGAACGGTTTCCCCCGGGCGATGCTTCCCTCCCAGATTCTGGTGGCATGGGCGTCGGCGATATCGGCCGCCAATGAGACGGCAACCGGATCGGAATGAGAAGAAGATGACGCCGCCCATCCGAGTTGAAAAATGAATATATAACTTAAGAGAACAGAGAAAGAAGAGAAAACCAATGCTTTAAAAATACGCATGACAACCTCCTTCGGTTGAATGGGTTAGAAGGTTCGATCACGTTTGACGGCATGTTTTTCTTTTCCGTTTGGATTCAAACATGGCGTTGTCCGCCAGAATGAGGAGATCTTTTTCAGTCTCGGCATCATCGGGAAAGACCGCCATTCCAAAACTCGAAGAGACTCTGAGATTCGATACCACGGAAGCCAGGTAGCTTGATTGCTCAATAGCCCGGGCAATGATTTCAATCTTTCGGGCTGCCTCAATTCTTCCTTTATTCCGGAGAATGATTACATATTCGTCTCCTCCATATTTGATCAAAATATCCTCAGGAGAAAGGCAGGAGGCGATGGTCCGGGCAATCTCTTTCAACACCTGGCCTGCAGCCAGATGGCCGTAGGTATCGACAATCGATTTAAAGTGGTCCACATCGGAAAAGACCACGGCAAGTCTTTCCCCTGACGCCTTTGCTTCCTGCAGGAATCGTCCGATATTCTGATGGAGGTATCTGGCATTATACTGATCCGTATATTCGTCGGTGATGGTCAGTCGCTCGATCTTTCTAAACAGATTCGAATTTTCAACGGCAATGGCCATATAA
>JBFMEI010000134.1:0-6318 GCA_040753295.1 Thermodesulfobacteriota bacterium
TGGCCAAAAAAGACGGGCAGATTGTCGACAAAGTCCTGGTGTGGCAGCGTCATCCGGGAAGATATTCCGCCAAAGATGCACCCATGATCGAAGGGCGCGACTATTTCATCAACGAAGTCCTGAAAAAATATTACGGCGCCCGGATCGATCCGGAATGGATGAATGCCGAAGATCCGTTGTTCCTGATGTATACCAGTGGAACAACCGGAAAACCCAAAGGATGCCAGCACGGTACCGGCGGATATCTGGCCTATGTGGCAGGCACCTCCAAGTATGTGCAGGATATCCACCCTGAGGATGTCTACTGGTGCATGGCCGACATCGGATGGATCACCGGACACTCCTATATCGTTTACGGGCCTCTCGCCATTGCCGCTTCCTCGGTGGTATATGAGGGGATCCCGAACTATCCGGATCCGGGAAGACCCTGGAGGATCGCCCAGAACCTGGATGTCAACATTTTCCACACCGCTCCTACAGCCATCCGGGCGCTGCGCAAAATCGGACCGGATGAACCCCAGAAGTACACCTATGAGTTCAAACACATGACCACCGTGGGTGAGCCGATTGAACCGGAAGTCTGGAAATGGTATTATCATGTTGTCGGAAAAGAGAAGGCCGCCATCGTCGACACCTGGTGGCAGACGGAGACCGGCGGATTCCTCTGCAGCACCCTTCCGGCCTTAAGGCCCATGAAGCCCGGTAGCGCCGGACCCGGCATGCCCGGAATCCACCCCATTGTTTATGACGATGAAGGAAATGTCGTTCCTCCCGGTTCGGGAAAAGCCGGAAATATCTGCATCCAGAACCCATGGCCCGGAATGTTTCAGACCATATGGGGGGATCGCAAGCGATTTGTGGATACCTATTTTGCAAGGTACTGCAAAGACCCCAAGAGTAAAAAATGGCAGGACTGGCCTTATCTGACCGGCGATGCAGCCGTGGTGGCCGCAGACGGATATGTCCGGATTCTCGGACGGATCGACGATGTCATCAATGTCTCAGGACATCGCCTGGGAACCAAGGAGATCGAATCCGCCGCTCTCGTGGTTCCGGAAGTTGCAGAAGCCGCAGTGGTGCCGGTTGCCCATGAAATCAAGGGAAAAGAGCCGGACCTCTACGTGGCGCTCAAACCCGGCATGAAGGCATCTCCGGAACTTGCCAAAAAGATTTCCGATACGATCTGTGATGAAATCGGAAAAATCGCAAAACCCAGAAAAGTCTGGATCGTCAAGGATATGCCCAAAACCCGGTCCGGAAAAATCATGCGGCGCGTCCTGGCAGCCCTTTCCAATAAAAGACCTGAAGGGGATGTCACCACTCTGGCCAATCCGGAAATCGTTGAGGAAATCAAAAAGATGGTTCAGGGATAACCCAAGTCCGTATGGAACTCCATATCAACACAATAGATGCATTTAATCCAATAAAAGGAGGTGGTGGAACGATTGTTATGCGGCAGATGATATCCGTTCGGTTTATTCCACCAATTTCATTCCATAGGAGGCAATTATGAGCGGTTTAACATGGGTATGGATCATGTTGATTGTTTATACCCTTTATTGCATCTGGTACGGGTTGAAAGGCTTTTTCACGGAAAAGACAACTTCGGGATACTCCATCGGCGGCCGGTCGATCCCGTTTATCGCATTTCTCATGGCCGCAACCGCCGCGTCGTTTTCCGGATGGACCTTTATCGGGCATCCGGGTCTGATCTGGCGTGACGGACTTGCCTATGCGTTCGCATCCTTTTACGTCCTGACTATTCCCATTACCGGAACCTTTTTTGCCAAGAGGAACTGGCTTATGGGGAAACGGTACGGCTTTATCACACCCGGCGATATGTTCGCTTACTATTACAATTCGGAATTCGCCCGGTGGCTGACGGTCTTTACCGCCTTCTTGTATTCTCTCTTTTACTCGGCGGTTCAACTCATGGCCTCGGCAGCCCTTTTTCACTGGGTGGCAGGTGTACCGGTTATCTTCGGTGCCATCTTCATGTCGTTTATCGTCTGGTTTTACGTGGTCATGGGCGGGCTGAGAGCCACGACATGGGTCGGCTGCATCCAGTTCGTCCTTCTGGTCGGCGGCATCATTCTTCTTGGATATTACGTCATCACGTCGGATGCCATCGGCGGATGGACCGCCTTTACCCAGAAACTGAGCACGCTTCCGACCGACGGAGCGAATCTCAAACACAGAATGCTGGATGTGCCGGGATTCATGTGGCCGGCGTTGAATGCCAATAAATATGCTGCGGCGAATAAAACCACGGTCTGGACTGCGGTCATGGTTCTGACCTACATGTTCGCCCTTATGGGGATCCAATCCTCCCCGGCTTTCACCCTCTGGAACTTTGGAATCAAATCCCCCAAACCCCTGGCGTGGCAGCAGACCTTCATGTCGACCTTTGTGGTCGGTTTTGCCCTTTTCTATTTCACCGCCTTTCAGGGAATGGGCGCCCGGGTTCTTGAACTTGCCGGATATGTCATGTCGGATGGTACGGTCCTGAAATTCACCAAAGACAGCGATGTGGTGCCGATCCTTATGAAGGAATTCCTGCCCCCGGTGGTTCTCGGGCTCGTCTTCATGGGTGCCATTGCAGCGATCCACTCCACGGCAGCCCCGTATATCGGAACCGGCGGCACCATTCTGCTTCGGGATGTCTACTGGAGATATATCCGGAAACAGCAGGCCGGGCATGCCGAACAGATCTGGGGAAACCGGGTTCTGGCCACAGTGGTCACCATCTGCGCCCTCATCGTTGGAATGACCTCCAAGGCAGCCCTCGTCATTCTGGGAGCTCTGGCCACAGCCTTTGGATTTGTCATGTATGTCTTTCTGATGGGGGTTCACTGGGGGTTCAAATTCCCGAGCATCGGTGCGTGCCTTGGGGTACTCTCCGGAATGATCGCGGTCTTTCTGACCTATTATGTATGGCCGTCCCCTCTTTCCATGCACTGCGCCTTCTGGGGAACCTTCACCGGTCTTGTGGTGGCATATCTCTGCCGCGGGCTTGGAATCAAGGATAATGAAGAAACGATCACCCGCCAGAACGAGGTCCGGGCATTTCTGGACAGCATCGACGCACCCAGCGAATCCGGAAAAAAATGGCAAAGCGCCATGAAGATCGTGGTTCCGGTATGGTATTTCTTTGCCATCGGACCGGCATGCCTTATGGGAAACTCCGCTTTCTCCTTCTCAGGCTTCCCGCCCCTCTGGTCCTGGCAGATCGCCTGGTGGATCCTGGGGATCATCATGATGTGGGCTCTGACATTCAAAGCGGAATTGGCCACCACAAGTGCCATACAGATCGAGCGGGCTGAAAAAGAGACCAAGATCGTGGTGAAGGAAGCTTAACCATTTAAAATGGAGGATATGATTATGAAACCCGAAGACCTCTGGATGATCGGCATCGTAGCCTTTTGCATCCTGTTTACCGCATCTTTCGGATTGGGACTCTGGGGCTGATCCCATCCTGATCCGATAAAACCAAAGTGGCCGGAAAGTTACCTTTCCGGCCACTTTACCCATTTTTATTGCATAACGAATGACCGCTATCTGAAACCGGTTTGGAAATTTTAGAGCCGGATCAGGTTAGGGATTGATTTATTCCCCGTCTTGATTTAGCCTCATCAGAGTCCATTTCTTGATAAAGGGTCGTCACTATGGCCAAACGTATTCTCATCGTGGATGACGAACCGAATATTCTGGTTCCCCTGCAGTTTCTCATGGAGCAGAACGGCTATCAGGTCAATCTGGCATACTCCGGAGAAGAGGCCCTTGAAGCCGTATCCAAGCTCCGGCCGGATCTCATTCTTCTTGATATCATGCTTCCGGGGATTGACGGGTTTGAAGTCTGCCAGATTCTCCGGTTAAACCCGGAATGGAAACAGATTAAAATTATCTTTCTCACTGCCAGAGGCCGGGATGTGGATATCGCCAAAGGAATGATTCTGGGAGCGGACGCATATATCGTAAAGCCGTTTTCAAATGCAGAGATCATCTCTAGGGTCAAAGCGCTTCTGGAAGATCCGGAATGAACCGGAGGAATAAATTCTGGATCTTTGTGATTATCTCCCTTGCCGTCACCCTGGCATTCGGGACATTTTTGATCATCTCCTTCTGGAATCAACTCGATCCGAGGGAAAAAATCATTTTTTCTACGATCCTCTCTAATCATTTCGCCTATGTACTGGGAGTCGTGGTGGTGGTGGTGGGAGGATTTATCTTTATTTTAGACGGTATATTTCATCTTTATATCCAGCCCATCAAAAAACTCACCGAAGAGATGACTCTTATCCATACCGTGAATCCTTCCCATCGCATTAAAACCGAAGGAGGAAAATGGTTCATCGATCTGGCCCGGATCGTTAATGACGGAGCCGAACGGCTTGAGGAGAAAGAAAGAATCACGGAGAAGCAGATTCAAAACGCAAAGGCTGAAATGGAGGAAGAACGGAACATGTTTGCCGCGATCCTTTCCGAACTTCCCCAGGGAGTCATGATCTGTAACGCCGACTGGCAGATCATCCTTTATGACAAACAGGTGCGGCAGTTTTTTGAAAAAGAGAACGGCGATCCGTCACACGTCTCCCAGATCCAGTCGAGCCGCTTTATCGGACTGGGACGCTCGGTATTCGGAGTCATCGATAAGGATCTTATTGTTCATGCCATCGATGAAATCGCGGAGAAACTCAACCGTCATGAGAGCGATCTTTCATCCTCATTCATGCTGGTGGGGAAAAAGGAGAATCTGCTTCGCGTGGAAGCCAGGCCGATCCTGGGGCATCAAAACACGCTTACCGGTTTTTTTCTCATCATGGAAGATATCACCCGGCAGATGGAGGAGTTCCATGAAACGGAATCCATGATCCGGGAACTCACCATCGGGATCCGGGCAAAGCTTGCCGGAATTCGATCGGCCATTGAAACCATCATGGATTACCGGTCCAAAATGGATGCGGACCAGGTGAATCGATTCCGTCAGATTATCCATACGGAAAGTATTGCCATCGGAGATCTCATCAATTCAAGCACGAAAAATTTTACAGCCCGGAAAAACAGAGGGGTCCCTCTGATTTTCATGCAGGCCAAAGATCTCATGAAAAGCCTTCAACACCGTCTCCGTGGTTCACAGGGGATCAATCTGAAGCTTCGCGACTGTGATGAAGAAGGATGGATCCGGGCAGAGACCTATTCCATGCTCCTTGCGCTCGGTTTTCTTTTCAGCCGGCTTAAGAAAACCGTCAATGCCGCGGATTTTTTTTGCGACATCTTCCGGAAAAATGAGTTTGTCATGATTGATATCGGATGGATCGGAGAACCATTGTCCCCGGAGGTCATCAGGAAATGGAATGATGAGATCATCAGCATCGATAACCGGTCGATTCCGATTTCTTTAAATAAGCTCTTGACCCGGCATGATGTTGAACTCTTTCCCTATACGACCGGGACAGCTTCAGGGGAGTCCTGCCTGAGAATCCTCTTCCCATTCCCGGGAGGTGTTCAAACCGGAACCGTTCAACCCCGGCCCATGATTATCGGGAGTCGTCCCGAGTTTTATGACTTTGATCTCTTTGAACAGATCCAGTCCTCTCTTGAACTCGAGGACCGGCTCCTTACTGATCTGACCTATACGGTATTTGATACGGAAACCACCGGGCTCAATCCCAGAGAAGGGGATGAGATCATTTCCATCGGCGCAGTAAGAATCGTAAACGGCAAATTACTCAAGGAGGAGTTCTTTGACCGCCTGGTGGATCCGGGACGGTCTATTCCCAAAGAATCGATACGAGTTCACGGAATTCTGCCCGAGATGCTTAAAGGACAACCGGTGATCAATGAAGTCCTTCCCGTTTTTCAGGAATTTGCCAAAGAGACGGTCCTTGTTGCCCATAATGCCGCCTTTGATATGCAGATGCTCAAAGAAAAAGAGAAGGATACCGGAGTGAAATTCACCAATCCGGTGATCGATACCCTTCTGTTATCTGCCGTGGTTCATTCCTCCCATCAAAGTCATGACCTTGAAATGATCGCAAAACGGATGGGTGTCGCTCTTGTGGGGAGACACACCGCCCTTGGAGATGCGATTGCAACGGCTGAAATCTATCTCAAACTCATCCCATTGCTTGAGAAACTCGGAATCCGGACTCTTAAAGAGGCATGGAATGCATCCCGGAAAACCTTTTACGCCAGAAAACGGTATTGATAAAGGCTGCACCTCATGAATGAAACGATATTTAAATTTCTGATGGAGCTTCCTCTTTTTACCGAAATAGCCGAAGAGGAACTCAAAACGCTTTCAGAAAAAGTCTATCT
>JBFMEI010000135.1:0-6256 GCA_040753295.1 Thermodesulfobacteriota bacterium
ACAACCCTACAGAACGGATCAATTCGACAGACTCCCAATGAAAGAAAAAGAGCAACGAGAAGATATTTTAAAGGAGATTCTATCCGGTCCGCAAAATGAGACGGTCCTGGGTCTTGAAGAACTCAGACGCCTCATCTATCAGGTGTCTATTCCCGAGAAGACTCCGGTCACACCGGCTCGAAAAGGGCCGTCTGAAAAACCGAGATCAAAGAAAAAAAAGACGACTCATTATCTGTCCGAGCAAACGTTTATCAACCTGGAGGAGGTTAAGCAAAAATTAAAACTGATGCTTCCTGATGACAAAAAAACAAAGGTTTCAAAATCGAGAATTGTCAACGATGCCCTGGAGTTGATACTCAAGGAGTTTGTCGCAAAAGGAGAAGAGAGCTTTCTGATGAAAAAGATTTCCCGTCGTTCGGAAAAAGATTGACGAGAAGGAGGCTGTGAAATGGTAGTTGTTTGCCCGGATTGCAAAAAGGAGCATCATATTGACGAGCGGATGATCCCGCCCAACGTGAAAGTGGCGCGGTGCCGATCCTGCGGAGCGCGTTTTTCTCTTTCTCCGAGCGGTCAAATGCCTGAACAAGGGATTTCTGAAGATGCCGAGAAAGAAAAGCGGCCTCGAACTATTGCAGTGGCATTAAGCAAGGGAGGGGTAGGAAAGACGACAACTTCCGTCAATCTGGCTGCCGGCCTGGCTCATGCCGGATTTACTGTTTTGCTTGTCGATACGGACACTCAGGGGCAGGATGCCTATATGTTGGGTGCAAAACCGAATGCAGGACTTACGGAGCTGGTGACCGGGGAATTACCTGCTGAAGAAACGATTATTCAGGTCCGGGATCGGCTCTGGCTTCTTGCCGGAGGGAAATCTCTTGCCGGAGTCAAACGGATCATCAGCAGGAAAGATTTCGGGGGTGAAATGACCCTTTCCGAATCCCTCTTTCCTGTAGAAAAGAAATATGATTATGTGATTGTGGACACATCCCCGGGATGGGATCCTCTCACAGTGAATGTCCTGTTTTATGTCACTGAAATCCTGACACCGGTTTCTCTTGAGGTCATGACGCTCCATGGACTTCTTGAATTTCTCAAAAGCGTGGCTTCCATTCAAAAATATAATACGGAACTGGCTCTCAGATATATTGTGCCGACCTTCCTGGATCTGCGAATCAAACAGTCAGGAAATCTTCTGGAAAAATTGAAAAAACTTTACGCCAATCTCCTATGCAATCCCATCCGATATAATGTCAGGCTTTCCGAGGCGCCGGCATTCGGGCAAACCATTTACGAATTCGCTCCAGGATCTCATGGCGCCGGCGATTACCGGGAGCTGGTGAAAAAAGTGGCTGGAAACGATCACTTGTTCGAGAATGATTAGATCCGGATCTTTTTTCGAATCCGGTATGATCGGTTGACTCCAGTAAAAGTGAATGCCGAGTCACCTGCTGACTTTGCCTGGTAATATAAGAATTCTCCTCAAAGGACAACCCTCCGGTTTCATTAAAAAAAAGATACCCCCCGGGTTGGTCTCAAATTTTGATTTTTTTTGTAGACTTGGTCGATTCTCCATTCGTCATTATGGTCAAAACGGAAGGAGGATACCATGAAAATTAAAAAAATATGGATTGTAACCATTATCGTCTCGGTGGGGATTGCATTGGTCGGATCAAACGCCTGGGCCGGAAGTCCTCAACGGCATCGATGGGAAGGGGTCGCCATCGGACTCGGGGCTGCCCTGGTCGGAAGTGCTCTCTGGCATCACCATCATCCCTATTATTACCCACGACCTGAACCGGTATATCGCCATCCTGCCCCTCCTCCGTGCCATCGCTGGGAGGTTGAGCGGGTCTGGATTCCGCCGGTCTACGATTCGGTCTGGATTCCGGGTCATTGTAACCGATGGGGAGAATGGATTCCCGGAAGATATGAGCAGAGAGTCAGAATTCCCGGATATTGGGATGAACGCCCATACTGTGCTCGATAACACGCTCCCCAATGCCGGCAGTGATCTTGCCGGTTGAATAAAAAATCGGAAGCCCCGTGCCAAAGCACGGGGTTTTTTTTTATTTGATTTGGTGATAGGGAAAAGGCGTATCAGACCAGATTCGGTATTAGATGAGATACGCTCGAATTCATACAGGTCATTTTCCTCTCAATTCAGGGATTAGGTTACTTGGGAACACCGAAAAAAAAGAAAAAAAGAATTATTTTCTTTATTCTGGGAGGTGCCTTTCTTTTCGGGATCGTTTTGACGACACTTTATTTCTGGCGCCTTTCTTCAGGAATCGAAGAACGATTTGCCGGGCGGCGGTGGAGAATCCCTTCCCGTGTATTTTCCGATACGACCTTGATTTATCCGGGGCAGAAAATCAACCGAGCCCTGTTCCATGCCAAATTAAAAAATTTGGGATACCGCCAGACGACACAGGGACCAAAAACCCCGGGAGAAGTCCGGATCGATGCTTCGGGAATTGAGATGTTCCCTAACAAATGGAATACCGGAGGAGAGAAAGAGGCCGGAGGGCCGGTCCGAATTCAATTCAACGGAAAAGAAATCGAGTCCATCATTCGAACCGATACTCAGGAGTCCATACCTGTCCTTGAACTTGAGCCTGAAGAGCTGATGCTTTTTTTTGGGGACGAAAGAGAACAGCGGCGACTGATATCCATTCGTCAGATACCGGATCATCTGATCCGGGCGGTTCTGGCAGCCGAAGATAACCGGTTCTATCATCATCCCGGTGTCGACCCCATCAGTGTGGCCAGAGCCCTCTGGACCAATATCCGTCACGGCACCATCCGCCAGGGCGGATCAACCATCACCCAGCAACTGGCAAAAAATTATTTTCTCACCCCGGAGCGGACATTCAGCCGTAAAATCCTGGAACTTCTCTTTGCATTCACTCTGGAATTTTCCTATCGGAAAGAGGAGATTCTCGAGATCTATCTGAATGAGATCTATTTCGGCCAGAAGGGATCCGTATCCATCAACGGGATCGGTGAAGCCGCGGATTTTTATTTCGGTAAGCCGGCAGAGCAATTGACGATAGATGAATCGGCAGTCTTGGCCGGGTTGATCAAGGCACCGAACCGATTCTCTCCTTATCACGACCCTAAACTCTGCCAGGTTAGAAGAAATCAGGTTTTAAAAGCCATGGTGAAGGAAGGCTGGCTTTCCGAGGACGATTTTCATCAATTCTCGTCCCTCCCCATCCGGACTGCCGGATATCGGAAGTATGGGAAACGGGCTCCCTATTTCATGGACTTTGTTTATGAACAGGTATCGATCCTTTACCCCAGAGAAAGCCTGTCGAGCCTGGGTCTCTCCATCCATACCACCTTGGATACTCAGGTCCAGGAAGCAGCAGAAGAGGCTTTAACAAGGGGATTGGAACGTCTGGAGAATCGAAATCCAAGACTCAAGCGTGCTTCATCTGAAAAACGATTGCAGGGCGGGATTATCGTGATGCAGCCCAAGACCGGAGCGATCCTGGCTATGGTTGGAGGGCGGAATTATGCAGAAAGCCAGTTCAACAGAATCAGCCATGCTGCAAGGCAACCCGGAAGCACCATCAAGCCTTTTGTGTATGTCAGTGCACTCGACGAACTGACGACCACCTCAATATTATCGAATGATCCCAAACCCTACAAGGTTGGCGGAAAGGTCTGGATCCCAAAGAATTATAATCCGGTTGCGGAAAAAGAGATGAGTTTACGATGGGCGTTGGCCCAGTCGGTGAATATCGCCACGGTCGATCTGGCAATGAGAACAGGGCTCGATCGGATCGTAAAAACTCTTGATAAATTCCATTTCAGCACTCCTCAGAAACCGTATCCTTCCCTCGCCCTGGGATCCTTTGAGGTTTTTCCCCTGGAGCTGGCCAGAGCTTATTGCGCTTTTGGTGCGGATGGGATTCTTCCATATCCGCTCTCTCTCCGCGAAGTCATGGATGAGAAGGGGAAGCTTCTGAAACGAAAATATATGACCGTGGCCCGGTGTATCCCTCCGGCTGAGGCATTCCTTGTCAATTCCATGCTGCAGACCGCCGTGCTTTACGGGACCGGGCGGCACCTTAAGGGAATGGGAATCACCTTCCCGGTTGCAGGTAAAACCGGAACGACAAATGCATTCCGTGATGCATGGTTTGTCGGATATACCCCTGAAATTCTGGCCCTGGTATGGATCGGATTTGATAATGGAGAGTCCGTGGGATTAACCGGCGCTGAAGCGGCGTTGCCCGTTTGGGCGGATCTCATGAAACAGATTCCGCATCATCTCTCTGAAACCTGGTTCAGAATGCCGGACGATGTTGTTGAGAGGGATATCTGTTCTTCGAGCCGAGAACTTGCAGTAAAAGGAAAATGCCCATCTACCGTGAAAGAAGTTTTTATAACCGATCGAATCCCGGACCGGTTCTGTTCGATTCATGGACGGAATAATATAAGGGGAATGGCGGATGAACAAAAGGGAGGAAATTGAGTTGAGAGGACGGTATATCGGGTTTTGGATTATGGTTTGCCTGATGATTTTTTCTTCATGCACAAGGCAGGTGATCCGGATTGTCCGGGAGGATTCCGGCAAGTCGATTTCGGGAGAAGATCGATCTGAAAATGAATCAATGCAAACCGGATCTGATGATAAGGAGAAACCCGCTGATATTCCTCATCAAAGTCCGACCCCCATGCAAACGGCTTCACTCCGGTTGACCGATCAGGCCAGGCGATACCTGGAGAAGAAAGACACCGAATCCGCGATTCGGACCCTGGAAAGGGCGGTCTCCCTGCATCCCAATCATGGAGAGAATTATTTTCTTCTGGCGGAGGCTTGGCGGATAAAAGGGAATAGAGAGCAGGCTCTTGAATTCAACCGACTTGCAGAGCTGTATCTCAAGCATGATCGGACCTGGATGGATCGAATCGAATTGCAGCGCTCCCGGATCGAACAGAATCGATAGCAATCCTTTGGGTGGTCTCAGTCTTCATCCGGGGATCTCCATGCGGACATGTCGAGAACCCGGGTGATCTGGGTTCCGATGGGGCCGTGAGAAAGCTGCTGTCTCAGAAGCGGATCAGATTCCAGAGAAGATAAAGCAAGGGTTTTAATACGGCGGGGGCTTCCCGCGATGCGAACGCAGATTTGAAAGATAAAGAAGCTTGAAAACAGAAAAAGGAAAAGAGTCAATACCGCATGAAGAAAATATCCCGAAGGCAAAGCATTTCCCAGGAAAAAGTCTTTGGCCGTAATCCATCCGGCATGAAAAAGAACAGCGAATACAGGGAAATTAAATCCCATTTGAATCCATATTCTGCTTAAGTTTCTGCTTGTCCGGCGGATCTGAGTTTCAATCCCTGAAATCCATAAGGCAGAGAATCCGGATTCCAGATTCCGCCCATCCGCGGCAATGGATCCGGGAAGTCGGACTGCCGGATCAAACCTCGCATGAACCAGTTCTTCCCCGATCTCCGTCCATGTTTTAAGGATTGCGTACCGGTATTGCCTTAATGCCGGCTCAAGGATTTTGAATTCACCATCCTCTCCGTCTTCCGGATCTCTTCCTCTGGCTTTGTCAGATCCGGTCATCAATGTTCTGATCCGGCGAAATGGATTTGAGAAGTGGAACAGGGCGGATATGGAGCTTCCGAATACCAGAATGCGATACCAGACACCGATCATCCATCCTACCGGCCCGATCCATTGCTGAGCCAGTTGATGATAAAGTCGAGGGGGGATACCTGAGACCGGATTGGAGTCATCATCCTTGAGCGTATTCAATGCAATCTGCAGAGCATCTTTTTCCATTTCCTGAATTTTACCTGATATATCGGAAAGCCGGATCGCATCGGTTGAAGTTTCTTCATTTATTCGTCGCCGAATATAATTTTTAAGCTCCAGTGCGTTTTTGACCCGGCGATCAATCCGGAATCCCCTTACGACAAAGGTGTTTGAGATTTGGTTTTTAAGAGCGTCGAATTGATCCATGGAATGTCGAGGAGAAGCGTCCGTATCCCAGCCCGGATTCCGGAGGTGGCTTCTTGCCGAGATCATGTAGAACGAATCAGCGGGTTTATCCCATGCCTGTTGAAGGTGTTGAAAAAAATCAGGAGCGATGGTTTCGATGAGTTCAACCCGGGATTGTCGGTCGCATTTATTTAAAACAACAATCAGGGACTCTCCATCAAAGAATCGGACAAACGGGGCAAGAAAATCCGTATGATCTTTTCGTTTCGGATTTTCCGCATCAAACAGACATAT
>JBFMEI010000136.1:0-6174 GCA_040753295.1 Thermodesulfobacteriota bacterium
AGCCCGTCCGCTTCCGCATGGGAGAACCCGGCCAGGGCTACTGCCGTTTTGGAGACATCTTCCTGATAGACCATGATCCCGAACGTTTCATCCAGCAGATCCTCCAGAAGAGGATGAATCGGCTCCCAGGAACCTCCATGAAGCCTTCGGATGTATTCCCGGATGAAATCATTGGCTGCCGGACGGATGATACTGCTGTGGATCACCAGATGATTGAAATCTCCGACCCTGCATTTTTTCTGCAACAGGCGCATGGCCGGGCTTTCGATGTAAAAACATCCCATGGTTTCTCCTCCGGCAATCCGGGCCTGGGTGGCCGGGTCTTCCTCCGGTTCCCATCGACGCTCATTAAACGGGATGCGGTTTTCCGAAATATTGGCAACAGCATCCCGGATTACGCCTAACGTCCGGTTTCCAAGAAGGTCGATCTTGACGAGGCCGCTTTCCTCGGTTCCTTCTTTTTCCCATTGAATGACCGGAACCCCTTTGGGGGCTTTCTCCACAGGGACATACTCATGAATGGGGTTCGGCGTGATCACAATTCCTCCGGAGTGAACCGAGAGATAGCGGGGGATTCCAATGATCCTCCGGGCGACGGCGAAGATCTCGGGCCAGGGATGGGGAAAATCGAGGCCTCGAAATTCCGGGAGGTCTTTAAGCGCCATGAAAAGGTCGTCCCGGGCCTCTCCCATTCGCCAGAACCATGGAAGCTTTTTTGAAACCC
This sequence comes from Thermodesulfobacteriota bacterium, assembly GCA_040753295.1. GTDB lineage: Bacteria > Desulfobacterota > Desulfobacteria > Desulfobacterales > UBA2156 > RBG-13-49-15. Next base: position 725 of record JBFMEI010000136.1, read on the forward strand.
GGTTGATCTCCTGATCCGTAAGCCCGAATACTTTTGCGGTTTCCCGAATGGCCATTTTGGGCTGAAACGTGACATGATTGCATACCATGGCCGCATGATCCGGGTACCGGGCTAAAACCATCTGCCGGACTTCATCCCGTTCATCCCAGGCAAAGTCCACATCGATGTCAGGAGGATCTTTTCTCCCCGGATTTAAAAACCGCTCGAAATAGAGATTCTGTTTGATGGGGCAGACATTGGTAATTTCCAGGCAATAAGCCACCAGGGAAGCGGCTCCGCTTCCCCGGCCGCAGATACGGGGGCTTTTTGCGACAATATCCTGAACCACCAGAAAATAGGAGGAAAACCCCATTTTCCGGATAATGGTAAGCTCATGTTCAAGGCGCTTTACCACCGCTTCAGGAAGCGCTTTGCCGTAACGCCGGCATGCGCCGGTATAGGCCGCTTCCCGAAGAAGTTCATCTGCACAACGTCCGGAAGTATCGGCCCAGGGCGGAAGCACCTGGCCGAAACAGGGGCCGGTGAATGTGAAGCGCTCGGCAAGAGCTTCGGCAGCATGAATTGCCTCCGGCCAGATCTCAAACCGTTCGGCAAAGATACGGGGAGAGGGGAGCCATGAATCCGGGGCAACCATCGCTTTCGGGTCCGGCCTGGAAAGGGATGTCTTGTTTTCAATGGCTCTCAGAATCCGGTGGATCGAGATCTCCTCCGGCGTGATAAAATGGCTTTCCGGCACAGCGACAAAAGGAATCCCGAGATACCGCGACATCTGTTTCACTTGAAGCGCGGTTCCATTCGGTTTACACAACGCAGCTCCCGCCACCGAGACGCCGGCCTGATGCCAGTCATAAAGCCGGTCGGGCTTGTGGACAAGGAGAGTGAGTCCTTGCGAATCTCCCGGAAGCATGCGTTTCAGGTCAAAGGCTTCATCCTGATGCCGGCGGGTGATGAGGCGGCAGAGGTTTCGATATCCGGCATCGGTTTCCACCAGACAGATCGTGCTCTCCTTCGACACGGGATCCGTCAGTTTTGCGCCGATGATGGGGGTGATTCCATGCTCAAGACAGCTCTTGATAAAAGGCCACAGGCCGTAAAGATTATCCGTATCTGTAAGGGCGATTCGGCGATATCCGAGATTTCGGGCATTTTCGCAGAGTTCGGACGGTGAGGAGACCCCCTGCATCAGGGAGTAGTGGGAATGAACGGATAAAGCGATCATGTCAACCCGTCGGCTGAAAGACCCTCCCGACCTGGATGGCGTCGGATCCGAAGCGTCGGCGGATCGTGTCGATGGCGTGGATCATGCTCTCTTTTATGTTTTTCCTGCTCTCTTCGAAAAGAGACCCCTGCACCGGAAAAGGAGAAGCGAGGCGGTCGACTCCAAGATGGAGAAGGCGGATTCGGATGCGACGTTTCCATGTCCCATTCAGAGTGGTTCTGGCTGCAGTAAAAAGGGTGAAATCGTTCGCGCTCGGATTCATGGAGATCTGACGGCCGGCGCGATATCCGTCCGAATAATCGATGCGTATTTTGATCCGGCGTGATGTCAGGCGCATGCGTCGCAGTTTCAGGCCGATCCGCTGCGCCAGTCCGAACAATACGCGTTCGACTTCCAGGGGATCGGTGGTGTCGTCTCCAAAGAGATGCTCCGCGGATATGAGGGGGGTGTTACGGGTGAAGGGGACGACCGGGGAAGGATCGATCCCGCGGACGGCGTTGTAAAAAAATGGACTTCGATTTCCGAAAAGAATATGAAGTTGAGCCATGGAGAGGCGAGAGGCTTCCCCGGAGCGGGTGATATTGAAATCGTAGAAGCATTTCAGATCTTCGGGTCTGATGCCGGGAATCATGTGAATGGGAATGGGTTTTAAAAATTCCTCTTCCTCCCCGGAACCGACGATATATTCGCCCGCAGGTTTGACCATTCGGGTCGCCACTTTTGCCACCAGTTTGTTGGGAGCGACAGACCAGATAGGATCGAAGCCGATGGATGTCCGGAGACGTTTTCGGATGCGCCATGCCAGGTCGGGAGGGGGGCCGAAAAGTCTTCCGGTACCGGTGGCATCGATGAAAAGATGTCCCTGATGGTCTGCAATCTCAACAACAGGAGAGTAGGGAAGGGCATGCTTAAGGAGGTCGTGCATGGCCTGTTCATACCGATCCGGATGCGGGGACAGGACGACGGCTTCAGGGCACCGTCGAAGCGCCTGCCGAAGGAGCATCCCTTTGTGCACGCCTTCCTGATACGCTTCCTCGCTCATGTCATACACAGTGGCGCGAAGGGCTTTTTCAGGCGCGATGATGACCGGGCGCCTTTTGAGCCGGATGTCTGCCGCCCGCTCCACCGCAACGGCGAAATCCGTCACATTGAGGTGGATGATGAACCGTTCCCGTGTATCAGGCTGCAGCAAATCCCCGCTCCTTAAGAAGGCGGATCATCCGTCCGGCATTTTCAGGCGCCTGGGCCCGGACATGGTTATTGAAAAAAAGGATCCCTTTTTTCGCTTTTCCGGACATGGGAGAGAGTTTCTGTTCGATCCATTCGATGAGCTCGTCGTCGGAATATGTATAATCGAACTGGATGGACATTTTCCCGGAGCGCCATCCCCGGATGTTTCGACCATGAAAGCGGATATAGATCAATTCGGAATTGGTGACCAGATCAAGAGATGGAAAAAGACCCGGAATGTCCGGTTCGTCCACGCTGACTAAGGTCACCTTGCGATTCATGAGCTCTTTGAAAACGCGAGGGTTGACCCAGGAGTTGTGGCGGAACTCAACCGCCAGGGGAAGCCCTTCAAATTCGGTGATCAGTCCGGCCAGATGGCTTCGATGTTCGGGAGTTCGCGTAAAAGAAGGAGGAAACTGCATGAGTACGGCCGCCAGTTGGCCGGCCTGAAACAGGGGCGTGATTCCATCCCGGTAGCGGGCGGCATCTTCCTTCCATTTCCCCGGTTCGATTTCATGAGTCAGGGTGCGGGTGAGCTTGGCCGTGAAAAGAAATGACGGAGGGGCCAGAAGGCGCTGGCGTTCGATGGCTTCGGGTTTGGGCATCTGATACCAGGTGTAGTTGAGTTCGGTAATGGAAAATTTCCGGGAATAAAGGGAGAGCATTCGACCCGAAGGTGTCCCGGGTGGGTAGAATCCGGCATCGATCCATTCGGTGTAAGAGTAGCCGCTCGTTCCCACAAAAAAGAGAGAATCGGTCATCAAATCCCCCGCTGTTCGGATATCCCATCGGGTCCGCGCTGAATACCGATCACCCTCCCCTGGATCAAGATTTCATCGAACCCATGGAATGTGGAAGCGTAAACCGGATTTTCAGGACGAAGCTCAATGCGGTTTTTATGAAGAAAAAATCGTTTTACGGTGGCTTCTTCTTCCTGGATCAAAGCAGCCACGATCTCGCCGTCTTCGGCAAACTGGCGCGGTTCGCAGATGGCCAGATCGCCGTCAAGAATTGCCGCGTTCTTCATGGAGTCGCCGCAGATCTTGAGGGCGAACAGACTTCGACCGCGATAAATATCCGCATCCACCACCAGGCTTCCCCCCCACTCCTGCTGGGCATAGAGCGGCCGTCCGGCAGCGATTTTTCCGACAATGGGGATTTCCCGCCATCGGCCCGGAGGCGGGGCATTTCGGGCCCGGTTCAGGAAAAAAAGGGTGCGGCTGTAGCGCCCTTCGCGTCGAAGAATCTCTTTTTTTTCAAGGGTTCTGATCAGTTGAGAGACGGCTGAATGGCTTACCCCCATATGTGCACCCGCCCGGCGCAGGCTCGGTGCTTCTCCGGAGTGATGGATTTCATGGTTGATATATTCCAGTAATTGCAGTTGTCTGGGCGTCAGGCTGGGCGACATCTATCCTCCTTTGCGGCCTCTTTCTTTATTTTTAAGAATGACATATAAAAATGTAAATGTCAATGTAAATATTAATGTAAATAATGTAATACTGAATCTTTCAAGATTCAGGCAATGAAAGTAGCTCTTTTTTCATGATGGGAAGATGTGGTATAGATCGGCCTGAATCATCCGTGGAGTTTGTATGAAAGTGGATGAGAAGCAGGGGTGAGCCGGAAAATTTCTAAATGAAGGTGCAGGTATGAGATACGGGGCGATGAATTTTCCCATCCGTCCGGTTCTGGATGAAATCATCGGGATTTCATCCTTGGGATTTGATTATGTTGAACTCACCCTGGATCCTCCAAACGCTCACCATGCCCTTATTCGAAAGCAGGAAAAAGAAATCCGGCGTGTTCTGGAGGATTCGGGTCTGGGGCTGATTTGCCATCTCCCCACCTTTGTCTTTACGGCCGATCTTACAGAAGGGATTCGGGAGGCGTCGGTTCGAGAGGTCCTCGATGCCCTGAAGACCGGGGCGGATTTAAATCCGGAAATCATTGTCCTTCATCCCGGGTATATCGGAGGTCTTGGCCCTCTGGTAATGGATCGATCCGTCGGATTTGCAAAAAAAAGCTTTGAAGAAATTTTTACCCGGGCCCGATCCCTGGGTGTTTCATTATGTCTCGAGAACATGTTTCCCAGATATCCGGGATGGGTCGAGCCGGAAGATTTTCTGCCGATGATCAACGCTTATGAGTCCCTGATGCTTACCCTTGACATCGGACATGCCAATATTGAAAGCAAAAGCGGAAACCGAATCCTGGATTTCATCACCACATTTAAGCGGAACATCGGCCATGTCCATGCCAGCGATAACTTCGGCAGGGAAGACAGTCATCTTCCCATTGGAGCCGGAAACATTGATTTCAAAAAAACTGCAAATGCGCTTAAAACCATCGGATATGACGGCACCATTACCCTTGAGGTATTTTCAAGAGAGAAGCGTTATCTGAAATTAAGTAAAGAGATTCTGGCCGAACTGTTTGACGCGTAAGACGGGTTGAATTCAAAATGCTCGATACCGTTCGCATTGCATGTCAGGATTGTGACTTGCTGAATCGAATCCCCGCGGTTCCTGATGGAGGAAGTGCGGTTTGCCGGAGATGCGGCGCAGTCCTTTATACTCAAAGACAGAAACGGATTGAGTGCACGTTATCGTTTGCTGTTGCCGGTCTGATCCTTATGATTCTTGCCAACCTTTTTCCATTTCTCGGATTCAAGATCCAGGGGCAGGTCCAGCAGACCATTCTGTTCAGCGGGATCCAGGAGCTTTACCGTCAGGGGCTGCACCTTCTGGCAATCCTGGTCTTTTTTACAACAATTGCAGCCCCTCTGATCCATTTCGTGATTCTTATCTATGTTCTGTTTCCTCTGATTCTAAACCGAAGAGCTCCAGGGATGTTTCAAGTCTATCGATTGTATCACCATCTGAGGCCTTGGGGGATGCTGGAGGTCTTCATGCTGGGAATTCTGGTATCTGTTGTAAAGCTTTCCCGAATGGCTGAAATTATTCCAGGGACCGCACTCTATTGTTTCATGGCGCTTATTTTT
>JBFMEI010000137.1:0-6136 GCA_040753295.1 Thermodesulfobacteriota bacterium
ATTTTACCGATCACTTCTTTTTCCTGAATCGAAGCTTCGGCAACCAGCGCATCCCTTTCTTTAACTCCTTTTGTCCGCGCTTCCTTAATTCCTAAAGTATACGATTCGGTCTTTGCCGTAAGATCATTCTGAGCTCCTTCAACACTACGCTCAAGCCCGGTGATCTTTTCTTTTCTTTTTTGAATCATATTTCGGATGGGTCGATAGAGCACCAAGTTGAGGACCCAGATCAGGAAGAGGAAATTGATAATCTGAATGAAAACGGAACTGTCGATCTTAATCATTGAAAAGCCTCCATTTCAGATTCCGACCGGTTAATTTCTGAAACGCCAGTAGTCCAATTTTGGCTCGCACGGTCTTTACCATCCGATATTATCCCTTGTCAAAGGTTTTTTATAATTTTTTTTTCATAGTGATTCAATAGGGTTAACAAATAAAAACAGGCTCATTTAAGAACCCGTTTTCCATCCTCGAACATGAACCGCCGCATGCTGATATTCAGAAGAATTCCCATGGAAATCATGATGGTCATGACCGATGATCCGCCGTAGCTGACCAGGGGAAGCGGAACCCCCACCACCGGCATCAATCCCATCACCATCCCGACGTTGATCACGACCTGCCAGAAGATCATGGCGGCGATCCCCACACCGAGAATCGTTCCGAACGGTTCCCGGCAGCCGTGTGCCACCTGAAGACTCCGGATGATGATCATCATGAGTAAGACGATCATGGCTCCGGCGCCGACAAACCCCCATTCCTCCGCCATGACTGAGAAAATAAAATCCGTATGCTGTTCCGGAATAAATGCCAGGATGTTTTGAGTCCCTTTCTGGAAGCCTTTTCCAAAAGCCATCCCAGAACCGATGGCGATTTTAGACTGAATAATATGATATCCGGCTCCCAGCGGATCTCGATCCGGGTCTAAAAAAGTCAGAATCCGCTGTTTCTGATATCCTTTTAAAAAAAACCACGTCAAGGGGATGAGGGCGGCACCTGAAGAGATCATTCCGATGAGGGTTCGACGTTCAACCTTCATAAAAAGCGTTACGGTCGATGCGATCAGAAGAATCAGCACCGCAGTTCCTAAATCCGGTTGTTTGATGATCAATGCAACCGGAATCAGCGTCAACCCCATCGGGAGCAACAGCTCGCGAAACGTCAGCCCCCGGGTATCGGCAACTTTGGAATAATAGTGGGACAGGACGATGATCACCCCGATTTTTGCAAGTTCGGACGGTTGAATCGATACGGGCCCCACTGCCAGCCATCTGCGGGCTCCGGCCACATGTTTACCGAAAAGCAGGACACCGATCAAAAGCAGAATGAGGAGGGCATAAACCACATATGCCCATCGATCCAGATGTTTATAGTTAAACAGAAATGCAGCCACCATGAGAACCAGTCCTCCGGAAAACCACATGATCTGCTTTGTAAAAAGGATCTGATTCGGAGAAGGCTCTCCTGCCTTGAGGGAGCTGTATAAAACCATCAGACCGAATCCTCCCACAAGCAGGGTGATCCCGAGGAGTTTCCAGTTGAAATAATTGATCAACCGTCGATCAAACATTATCCTTTTTCTCTTCGGATATCCGGTCGTTTTTGATGTCGGCGTTTATGAGACTGCTTCCTTCCTCCGGTTCCAGAAGGTATGTTTTGATCATCTCTTTTGCAATCGGCGCAGCCGCGCTCGACCCATGCTCTCCGTGCTCAACGATTACGGCCACGGCGATTTTAGGATCCTGTGCCGGAGCATACGCCACAAACCATGCATGGGGCCGGTAATGAGCCGGCCGGGTTTTCTCAGACCGTTCAGCTTCACCTTTTTTCCGTCCGACCACCTGGGCAGTCCCGGTCTTTCCACACATATCGATCCCTTCGATTTTACTGCGCCAGGCAGTCCCTCTCTGGCTATTCACAACCTTCCATAGCCCGGCTTTCACAATTTCAAGGTTATGTTTGTTTAATGAAAACCGCTCCAGGATTTCTGCTTTGGGCTGATCGATGATTTTTCCTTCAGGAGTTTCAATTCCTTTGATGAATTTCGGTTTATACCGTATCCCTTCATTAGCCACGGCCGCGATCATCACCGCCAGTTGAATCGGGGTCGTGACATTATACCCCTGACCGATGGCAATGGAGAGGGTTTCTCCGCTCTGCCAGGGGACTCCAAATCGCTTTTTCTTCCATTCCGAAGTAGGAATCAGGCCCCGGGATTCGTGATCCAGTTCAACTCCGGTTGAAGAGCCAAGTCCGAATTTCATGGCATATTTCGCGATCCGGTCTACCCCGAGCCTCTGTCCGACCTGATAGAAAAAGACGTCGCAGGATTGAGCGATGGCATCTTCAACAGCCAGATATCCATGCCCCTCATTTTTCCAGCAGCGGTAGACCCGTTTTCCGAACACATAGTGACCCGGGCAGTAGAACATGGTATTCTCATTAATGACCCCTTCTTCCAATCCGGCAATCGCGGTAATGATTTTATACGTGGATGCCGGAGGATATTCCCCTTGAACCGCCTTGTTGGTCATGGGATGGGAGGGGTTTGAGATCAGCGCTTTCCATTGATCTCGGGTCAACCCCACAACAAACATGTTCTGATCAAAGGCAGGACTGCTGGCAATGGCAAGGATATTTCCGTTTTGAGGATCCAGAGCCACCGCCGCTCCGGTCACATCGGAAAGGGCCAGCTCGGCCTGCTTCTGAACCCGATAATCGATGGTCAGAACCAGGTTATATCCCGGAACCGGATCAATTTTATTGAGCACCCGACGGATTTGCCCCGAAGCATTCACCTCCACCTGACGCCCGCCCCTCTCCCCTCTCAATATCGGGTCATACGTTTTTTCGACTCCGGATTTGCCCACCATATCCCCTTGCTTGATTCCAAGGAGTTTTCCCTTTTTGAGTTCTTCCGGATCAACTTCGCCCAGATATCCGATCAGGTGACACGCGCCCAGCCGCCCCATATATTGACGACGGATGCTGACATCGATAAAGACTCCCGGAAGATCGTACTGATTCACCTCTACTGCGGCGACCAGGTCCCGGTTGATGTCCTGTTTAAGAACAACAGGCTTGAATGCCGGTTTCCCCTTGCTGTTTTCAACCCGTGCCCTTAATTCTTCCTCAGGCAGATTCAGATATCGACTCAACTTGCCCAGAGTGACATCCACCGGTTTGGCATCTTTGGGGATCATGACCAGATCAAAAGAGGGGCGATTTTCCACGAGCAATTCCCCTCGCTTATCGAAAATCAATCCTCTCTGGGCAACGATTTCCTGAACCCGGATGCTGTTGTTTTCCGAAAGGGCGCGATAGGACTCTCCCTCGACAATCTGAAGATAAAAGAGCCGGACAAGAATCACCGTAAATACGACGGCGACGATCAGCACGCTCATGCTCAGACGGGGTTTAAACCATTCGCTGTCGATTGCCTTCAGATAGTTGGCCAAAAGAATCTCCCTTTCTCCATCGACGGACCCATATCGGTATTCTCGCCCCGTCTCTCATAAATCCATTTCATGACCAGAAATATGAGAGGGCCGGTGATGACCGCCAGGAGAAAATGCGAAGCGATGATCTGTCCGGTTGCCGACTCGATATCATAGCTGCCTTTCAATGCAAGAACAGCAAGCATTAAGATGATATCTTCAGCGAGAACGGCAATTCCGACAGCAAAGGGAATAATTGAAATACTGTTGATCTGAAGATATCCGGTAATCCTTCGAAAGGCCATGGTCATCCAAAAATAGATCGACATATACAACCCAAAAGGCCCGCTGGAGATCCCATCCATAAAATAGCCGGTCAACAGAACGATGGGCAGAGAAACTTTTAAGGGGAAAAAGAGACTCAGATACACCACATAAGGAATCGACAGGTCATAGACGTATGCCGCATGGGGCCAGTTCTTAAGGATCGTGGTCTGCAGCAACACAAGCCCCACGCAATTGCCGATATGAAAAAGATAATTCAATTTCCCTCTCCGGGTTTGCTTTTCGGCGGATTGAGGATGACCGATACTTCCTCAAGCTTGTCAAGCTCTACCAGGGGGAGAACCGATACTTCCTGAAAAACGCCGGAAACGGGTTTTACGACACCGGATACCCATCCGATGGTCAATCCTTTTGGGAAGACGCCATCAAGTCCTGAGGAAACAACCGTATCCCCTGCCCTGACATCATCTTTCCTCAAGACATATTTGAAATTGAACCCTCCCCCGGGCTCACCTTCAATAATCCCTCTGGCCCGTGTTCTTTGAACAACGGCATCGATCGCACTGTTCTGATCAGTGATCAGGAGAATCTTTGAGGATCTCGGATTGGTCTCAATGATCTGGCCGACAATCCCGCTCGGAATAATCACCGGAAGCCCTTTCCGGATCCCGCTTTCCGACCCCTTGTCGATGATGACGGATCTGAACCATGGTGAATGACCCTTTCCGATCACCTGTGCGGTGATCAGTTTAAATTCAGCGGTCTGCTGCAGATTGAGAATTGATTTAAGGCGGGTGTTCGACGACTCGATTTCCACCAGTGCACGGTTGTTCTCCAGAGCTTCTTCCAGGGTCCGTTTCAGTCTCTCATTCTCCTCGGATACCGAGACCAGAAAGAAGTAATTGATCCAGACTTCTTTCAGAAATCCGGTCACTCCGTTCATGACTTTCTGAAAAGGGGAGATAAGAAAGACTGCCGGTCCTCTGAGACCTGAAAAATAGTGAGGATTTTTCGCGGCAATTGAAATCACGACAATATTTGCGGCAATAACAAGGACAATGCTTAAGATTATCGCTGTCCTTTTTGAAAACATGCCGTTATTCGATCGTCACCTGTCTCAGAATCTCAATGGAATCGAGAGCCATTCCTGAACCCAACGCCACTGTCGACAGGGGATCTTCGGTGACCGTAATCGGAAGTCCGCATTCTTCTCTCAGGAGTTTGTCGAAATTCTTCAGCAACGCCCCTCCTCCGGTCAGGACGATCCCTCTATCGACGATGTCGGCTGCCAGCTCCGGAGGTGTCTGTTCCAGGGCGATTTTGACGTTTTCGACAATGGCATCGATCTGCTCGGAGATGGATATTCGAACCTCCTCAGAATCGATGGCTAAAATCTTTGGAATTCCGGATACCAGGTCCCGTCCTTTGACCTCGACTGTTTCCAGGTTGTCCGGATCCGGATATGCATTACCAATCGCAGTCTTGATCAGTTCAGCCGTGGTTTCTCCGATGAGGAGATTGTATTTGCGTTTGATATACTGAACGATGGCATCATCCATCTTGTCGCCGGCCACCCGGATGGAACGGCTGTATACGATTCCGGCCAGCGAGATGACCGCCACCTCGGTGGTTCCGCCACCGATATCCACCACCATGTTGCACGTCGGTTCGGTAATCGGAAGGCCGGCCCCGATTGCCGCCGCCATGGGTTCTTCGATCAGAAAGACTTCCCTGGCACCGGCAGACTCCGCGGATTCTCTCACTGCCCGTTTTTCCACCTGGGTGATCCCGGAAGGGACTGCAACGATGATTCTGGGCCGGACAAAGGTCCTTCGGTTATGGACCTTTCGAATAAAGTGCCTCAGCATGGCTTCAGTCACTTCAAAATCGGCGATGACCCCGTCCCTCATGGGCCGGATGGCAACGATATTTCCGGGGGTCCTTCCCAGCATGCTCTTGGCCTCCTGACCGACGGCCAGAACCCGGTTCTTGGACCGGTTGTCCGTCCGGACGGCAACCACCGAAGGCTCTCTCAGGACGATCCCTTTCCCCTTGACATAAACCAGGGTATTGGCTGTGCCCAGATCGATGGCAAGGTCATTTGAAAACAGCCCTAAAATCGAATCCACGATAAAGTTCATAGCCCCTCATATTTTATGCACCGGTACCGGTGCATCCATTGCAATTTTTTTTGGATTTCCCCTCTGAAACAGCCTGAATGAGAGTAACAAATCGATCTTTGATTCGTTTCGATAACAGTTGACTGTTAACAGAAGGAAAAGAGCAACACAAGAAAAAAAGAGCACTCCTAAATTGAGCGTCACGCTTAACCGTCAGATCGACTCCATCACCGCATCATGGAGCTTTGGACGAAAATTCCTGATTCCGATATTCCCCCTCCAGGGATGGATGCG
>JBFMEI010000138.1:0-6114 GCA_040753295.1 Thermodesulfobacteriota bacterium
AGAGATCGAGAAGATCGCGCGCAGAAGAAAAATCGTTCTTTTGCTCCCGGCCCTCTATTCCGAATTTCAAACCCCGTCCATGCCTCGAATCATCGATGAGTTGTCTCATGTCCCCTATCTGCACCAGGTGGTCTTATCCTTAGATCACGCGGATGCAGAACAATTTAAAAGGGTTCGAGGCTTAATGGCTGTACTTCCATTTGAAGTAAAGATTGTCTGGCATGACGGACCGGGGATGAGAGCACTTTATGAAGAACTCAGATCCGCGGAATTCAATCTGAACAATCCGGGAAAAGGGCAGTCAGTATGGATGACCATGGGATATATCCTTTCAGAGCGGGATGTCTATGCAGTTGCAACTCATGACTGCGATATCATTAACTACAACCGGGAATTGCTGGCCCGGCTTGTCTATCCGGTAGTCCATCCGGCGACGGATTTTGAATTCAGCAAAGGATACTATGCCCGGGTCACGGAAAAGCTTTATGGACGGGTTACCAGGCTTTTCTATACCCCTCTTGTCCGGACACTGAGAAGTATTTTGGGGCCGAACCGGTTTTTAACCTACCTGGATAATTTCCGATACCCCTTGTCGGGCGAATTTGCAATTATTACAAGCCTTGCCGTGGGGCTTAGGATTTCACCCACATGGGGACTTGAAGTCTCGCTCTTAAGCGAGATTTATCAGCGAGCATCCGTGAATCGCATTTGCCAGGTGGAGATTTCGGATTATTATGAACATAAACATCAGGTTCTTGAAAAGAGCCGTCCGGACGAAGGGCTTATCCGGATGGCGTGCGATATCGCCAAGGCTCTGTTCCGGGTCCTTTCTGAGGACGGGATTGTCATGAGCGATGCCTTTTTCAGATCCCTGGTAAGCGCTTACATCCGCGAGGCACGGATCGCCATTGAAAAATATCATGGATTGTCCTTAATCAATGGGCTGACATACGACCGTCATGATGAAATCGAAGCGGTGGAGGCATTTGTGGATTCCATAAAATGCGCGATTGCTGAATTTATCCAGGATCCGATTGGAATCCCTCTGCTCCCGGCCTGGGTGAGGATTGCTGCGGCGATTCCGGACTTTCAGGACCGTCTTTATGAATGCGTGGAAAACGATAATCACCGGTAGCAGTTTGAAAATTATCGGTTCGTCAGGGCATGAAAAATCATGGAATCAGGTGAAACGAGGTGGAGTTCGAATGATGGATTTATCGGCTTCATTCCATGTTTGAAATGGAGTCCGGGATCTCCATCAACCCCTCTTTCCCCGAGACCGATGCGAAAATACTGAAGAGTTCCGACGCGTCAGTGATTACCCGGGCTGATCAGTTGACATGGTAAATATGGATTGCAGCAGCGTTTTCATTCAAATGGCCGCCGAATCCTTTCTCGATCAAAAAAACACGCCTGCCGGCCGGATCCACCGCCATATCCCCGGTTTCTCCGCAGGTTTGTCCGCCGCCGTTTCTCAATAAAAATTCCGAGGGTCTCCAGATGGCATACGGAACAACGCTCCATGGGTTCCGCTGCCCCAGAGCGGCCTGTCCGAGCTCGTCGATGTCATAGAAAATGATCTGGCGCTCAAATGGATCGCAATGATATCCCTTGCTGTCCGAACAGGCTCCCGGAGGGGGTTCTCCATAAAAATTGATTCCAAGCCCTTTTCGTCCCAGAAGGATGACGGCACGGTTGGGGCCGCTTTCTACAAACCCTCCACCCTCCCATTTGTCGCACATGGTAAAATCCGGATAATCGCATAGCGCTTTGTTTCCCACATTATCCCCGGCGCATTCAGGATATTTAATGCGATACCAGAGGACCTGCATGGCGTCGAGGGCTCCGGCCGGAGTTTCGCTGTCCCAGGGGTGAAAAGCAAAAAGGGTCGGGCCCTGGGAACCGTTAAATGCGCCCCGGGTTTTTCCGGTGAGAAGAATTCTTCCGCCCAGATACTGGTCGGCATACCATTGAGGGACGGTAAAGAGATAGTCTCCGGCCTTGTTCCCATGAAAGGGGAGCGACATGGGGCCGACATGAAAAGCACCCCTGGGATTTGTTCCGTTTGTTTCACAAAACCAGATGGTGAGGTGTGTCTGTTCTGAAACGCCATACCATTGATCAATCGAGCCGTAAAGTTTGTCGGAGCCCTGGGAGCCGCGGCGCGGGACAAAGGCAATCCCACTGGCAACCGCCGTATCAGGGCTGACGCTTTCCACAATATTTCCGTCAAAGTTTGTCATTCCGCTGAGAAGGCCTGTAACCGGCAGGGATTCATAATCTCTCGAAATGACCGGCTGGGGAATGGCGATTTCAGCGAATTCAGCCTGATTTAAATCAAATCCGATGACAAGGAGTGACCCTGAACCTCCCGCACCTCCGGGATGGTATGCCATCCCTCTGGCTCCCCAGTTAAACTCCGGCGGAAGTCGAAACGCGCCCTGATAGATAAAATTTCCGGGCATCAGCCGGCCTCCCATGACAGGTCCGGATAAAAAGACGAAAAAGAGAAGAGATAGCGGAAAGCAAATCCTGATAAGGCGTTTGGAGATCTTCATGGCTCGCCCTCCTTCGCTGTAAAAGTTTAACCAGTCGTCAATAGGAGTTAATCGGGTAGGAAACTGTGATATTGAATAGAAGAAAATTCGCAGATTGTCAATAAACTCAGCAAACGCTCAATTTAGGTATAATTTGTTATAATTTGTAATTTTAAGAAATATTTTGTATAAAAAATACTTGACATCATGTAGTCCGGCATTTAAGACAAAACTCTTACACCTTACAACCGGGAGGCGCCATGTCTGCAGAAATGATGACGACAAAGGAAGTCGCCGGATATCTGGGGATTCATGAGAAACAGGTGTATGCCCTGATCAAGGCGAAACGGATCCCTTCCACGCGGATAACGGGAAAGTGGATTTTTCCAAAAAAGCTGATCGATGAATGGATCGAAACCAATGCCAAAGAAGGGATTGCAAGGGCGAGAGAAAAAGGAAAGCGGATCGAGGAAGCGCTGCTGGCATGCGGAAGCAATGACCCGGTTCTGGACATGCTTCATACTTATATGAAAAAGACCTATCCCGAATTCTACATTTTTTCAGCCAACACCGGAAGCACCGACGGCATGAAAACCCTGAACAAGGGATATACGGATATTGCCTGGTCTCATCTTCTTGACCCCAAGAGCGGTCAGTACAATATTCCGTTTCTTTCGACTTATCTTCCGGATGTAAAACCCGTGGTGGTGAATCTGTTTCAACGGGAACTCGGTCTCATGATGGCTCCGGGAAATCCGCGCCGGATAAAAGGGATCTCTGAACTGGGTAAAAAAGGGGTGGTATTTATCAACCGGCAGAAAGGATCAGGGACAAGAGTCCTCCTGGATCATCACCTCAAAGAGTTGAAACTGCCGTCTTCCGAAATCAAGGGATATGATCGGGAAGTTTTCACCCACTTTGAAGTCGGCCTCTCCATCCTTGCCGGTGAGGCCGATGCGGGAGTCGCCACCATTGTCGTGGCCAAGCTTCTCGGCCTTGATTTCATTCCGATCGCCAAAGAGCGCTTCGACATGATCCTTGATCAAAAAATTTTTTTTCACAAAGGAATCCAGGCGTTCATTGAGACCCTGAATTCGAAGGGTTTCCGGGAACGGGTCGAACGGATAGGCGCCTATGAGTTTAGAGATTCAGGGAAGATTCTTTATTCGTCAAATTGATTGAACGCGTAATTGAAAATAATGGAGGGTTTGATGAAAAATTTGAGTTATTTTCTTGTAATTGTCGGTTTGTTGATGGGTTCTGGATCTGTGGCCCAAGCCCAGGACAAGGCGCTCATCCTGGCAACCACGACGAGCACTCAGGATACAGGGCTTCTCGATGTTTTGATCCCGATCTTTGAGAAAAAGACGGGTTATTTTGTCAAAACGATTGCCGTGGGTTCGGGTCAGGCCATGACCATGGGCCGGAAAGGAGAGGCGGACGTTCTTCTGGTCCATTCTCCGGGGGCGGAGAAAAAGTTCATGGAAGACGGGTTCGGTGTCGACCGGCGCCTTGTCATGCACAATGATTTTATCATTATCGGCCCTTCTGAAGATCCGGCAAAGATTAAAGGGGTCAAGTCTGCGGCCGAGAGTCTCAAGAAAATCGCCTCCACTCAGGCGTTGTTCCTGTCGCGGGGTGACAATTCGGGAACTCATGCAAAGGAAAAGGATTTATGGAAAGTATCCGAGGTGAAATACCAGGGTGAGAAATGGTATCAGGAAACCGGGCTGGGCATGGGACAGACATTGAATGTGGCGGCTGAAAAGAAGGGGTATACCATCGCCGACCGGGGGACCTATCTGGCGCTGGTAAAAACCCTGAAGCTGGACATCCTGGTTGAAGGGGACGCGGTTCTCCTCAATATCTATCATGTCATGGAAGTGAATCCCTCCAAATGGCCCAAGGTCAATTTCGCGGGTGCAAAGCGTTTCGCGGATTTCATGGTTTCAAAAGAGACCCAGGAGATCATCCGGACTTTCGGCGTGGATAAATTCGGGTCGCCTCTCTTTTTCCCGGATGCGGGGAAAAAAGCCGAGGATTTGGGAAAGTAAATGGAACTGATTCTTGAGGGAATCGTAAAAGCGTTTCGTCTCCTGTTCTCCTTTGACCCGGAGGTGATGGGAATTACGCTTCTTTCCCTCAAGATTTCCGGAAGTGCTACATTGATCAGCCTTGTCATCGGGATTACGGTGGGGACCGGCGTGGCCCTCACCCGCTTCCCGGGAAGGAGAATCGCCGTCAGTCTCATCAACACCGGAATGGCGCTTCCGCCGGTCGTCGTAGGTCTTTTCGTTACCGTCTTTTTATGGAGAAACGGCCCGTTCGGATTCCTGGGAATCCTTTACACTCCGGCCGCTATGATCATCGCCCAGGCCGTTATCGCGACTCCCATCGTAACCGGTATCACCCTGGCGGCAATCCAACAACTTCCGCCGGCCCTGCGTCTTCAGATTCTGGCACTTGGCGCCACCCGGGTTCAGATGCTCTGGATCCTCATGAAAGAGGCGAGGCTTCCTCTTCTGGCCGCGGTCATGGCAGGATTCGGGGGCGTTATTTCAGAAGTCGGTGCATCCATCATGGTCGGCGGAAACATCAAAGGATACTCCCGGGTTCTCACAACCGCCACGGTCATGGAGACCGGAAAAGGGAATTTCGACGTGGCCATAGCCTTGTCCGTGATTCTGCTTCTGCTTGCCTATTTGATCAATCTGATCCTCACCCACATCCAGCAGCGTGAAAAGCTTCGATGAAGATTGATCCTCAATCCGTACTGACGGCAAAGAACCTCAAGGTGATACGGGGGGGATCATCTGTTCTCGAAATTCCGGAGCTGACCGTGACCGAAGGAGAGCGGTTTATTATCATCGGCCCGAACGGCGCCGGGAAAAGCACGCTTCTACAGGCCTTCTCCGCCCTGATAAAGCCTTCAGAAGGGAAAATCTTTTTCAGGGGAAAGGAGATCGGAGCCGATATTCCGATCCTTGAATTCCGCCGGAAAATGGCCATGGTGCTTCAGGAACCGCTTCTTTTCAACACATCTGTTTATCGGAATGTAGCAAGCGGTCTCAAAATCCGGGGACTTTCCAAAGACCGGATCGAACCGATTGTGGAGAAGGCACTCGTGCGGTTTGGAATCGATCACCTCAGGGATCGATCGGCCAGGACCCTTTCAGGAGGAGAGGCCCGGCGGGTGAGCATTGCCAGGGCATTTGCCGTTGACCCTGAAATCCTTCTTCTGGATGAACCTTTCTCTGCCCTGGATCCGATCATCCGTGAAATCCTCATTGAAGATCTTGACCGGGTGCTTCGGGAAACCCGGATCACAACCGTCTTTGTCACTCATGACCGGGCAGAAGCCTTCCGGCTCGCTTCTCGAATCGGGATTATGGATTCCGGAAAACTTCTTCAAACCGGTTCTCCTGAAGATGTCATGAAATCGCCGGTCAATGAAATCGCAGCCTCATTAATCGGCATGGAAAATATTCTTCCGGGAGAGGTGGTCTCAACAAAAGGGAATACCCTTACCGTTCATATTGAGGGGAAACCTCTTGGGGCATCAGAAGCGATTGAACCG
>JBFMEI010000139.1:0-6066 GCA_040753295.1 Thermodesulfobacteriota bacterium
TTCTGTTCCCGCTTCCATCGATGAATAAACCGCTCTTTTGGAATTTTCGGGAAATCCCGGCTGAACGTCCAGCCCGATAACGGTCCGGGGAGGCTTTCAATCCGATCGGTTTTCCCGGTCCAGGGAGTCTGAAACTTTCGCATCAAAGAACTGATAAAGTCATATGCCCTGGGATGTTGAACAATCCAGGACCAGAGCCGGTAAAAAGTATGTTCCTTCGGATCGGCAACGGAGACATTCCATTTTGGGTCTCCTTCAGCAAGCATCCTTCTCAGTTCCAGAAGCATCCTCGGGATGTCGATTGCGACCGGGCATGCATCCTGACATGCGCCGCAAAGCGTTTCCCCCCGGCACAGATCCCCGGCTCGATTGACCCCGACAAGGAGCGGAGTAACCACCGCACCCACAGGCCCGGAATAGGGGAACCCGTAGGAATGACCGCCGATCTTTCGGTATACCGGACAGACATTCAGGCATGCCGCGCACCGGATACAGCAGAGCATCTCCTTAAACCGTCGATCCGAGAGAATTTTCGAACGTCCGTTGTCGATCACCACCAGGTAAAAAGCGTCCGGTCCGTCCGTCTCCCCGTTTCGTCTGGGTCCCCCGATATAGCTCACATAGGTCGCCATATGCTGGGCGGCAGCTCCCATGGCCAGAAGCCTCAGCAGGATCTCATGGTGGACGAGGCGGGCGGCAACCCGTTCCATTCCCATCAATGAGACATGAACTCTCGGCAGAGTTCCGGCCATCCGGATGTTCCCCTCATTGGAAACGGTGGTGATATGTCCGGTTTCAGCGCAGGCGAGATTGCATCCGGAGATCCCCATATCCGCATTTAAGAATTTTTCTCGGAGCGCTTTTCTGGCAGCACGGGTCAACGTGGGCGGATCTGAAGTAAAAGGAATCCCCAGCTTTTCTTCAAAAAGTTTTCCGATCTCAATTCGTGTTTTATGGATTGCCGGAGCAATAATATGCGAGGGGGTTTCTTGTGCCAGTTGAATGATATATTCCCCTAAGTCCGTTTCGGTCACCTCGATCCCGGATTCGCTCAGTCCCTCGTTTAATCCGATTTCTTCCGAAACCATCGATTTTCCTTTAACCACCCGTTTCACGTGGTGTTTCCCGGCAATATCCTTAACAATGGAAACCGCCTCCTGGGCCGTGTCGGCAAAAAAGACCTTCCCACCGTTTTTCCGGATATTTTCAGCCAGCATTTCAATAAGAAAATCGAGATTATCAATGGCTTCCATTCGGATATCATGAGCGACAAATCGAAGTTCAGGGCCTTCGGGAAGGTTGAGATAGGCCGCTTCGGTCCCTCTTCCGAACCGCTCCTGAAGATTGGCCAGCGCCCGCTGCAGGACCTGATCTTTGATCCCGATTCGTGCAGTATTTTTGTATCGTTCCGTCTTTATTTCAGGCATGGCTGTTCAAAAGCTCCGCAAGATGAAGGACTTTGACAGGAGCTCTTTTTCGTCTGAGCATCCCTTCAATATTCAAAAGACATCCCAGATCAGATCCCACCACCGTATCGGCTCCGGATTCAAGGATATGGCTCACCTTTTCTTCCGCCACCGCACTGGATATTTCACTGTATTTTATCGAAAAGGCTCCCCCGAACCCGCAGCACCGATCCGAGTCTTTCATTTCGATAAAATCAACCCCTTTCACCTTCCGAATGAGCTTTCTGGGCTGATTTCTGACTCTTAGGGCGCGCAGCAGATGGCATGAATCGTGGTAAGTCACTCTTCCTTTATAGGATGCATTCAGATCCGTCACTCCCAGGACATCCACGAGAAATTGTGAGAATTCAAAGGTTTTTTCCGAAATACGTCCGGCCCGGTCTTTCCAGGCGGGATCTTCTGAAAAAAGCTTTGGAAATTGATGTCGAACCATGGCGACACACGAGCCGGAGGGAGCCACAACGGCTTCAGCCTCTTCAAAGAGCGAAATGAAGTGTTTTGCGGCTCCACGGGATTCTTTCCAGTATCCGCTGTTGAAGGCCATCTGACCGCAGCAGGTCTGTTCTGTCGGGCATTCCACTTCGATACCAAGACGATCGAAGATCTGCACCATGGATCCGGCGACATCCGGCCGCATCAGGTCGACAAGACATTGTACAAAGAGGGTTACTTTCACCCCATCATTCTCCCGGTCAGGTTAATCCATTCAGAGGGTTGCCCGGATAATCGCAATACAGGCATCAGGAGAAGATCTTCCCCGGATTTAGGATGCCGTTGGGATCAAAGAGCATCTTTATCCGCTTCATCCACTCCAGACCGTTTCCATGTTCGGCCTTCATGTATTTCCGTTTTCCGATTCCGACGCCATGCTCTCCGGTCGCGGTTCCGCCGACCTCCAGCGCACGGGATATCATCCGGTCAACGACATTGTCAATCCGTCTCCAATCCGAGGACTCAGATGTTTTCCCCACAAGGTTTACATGCAGATTCCCATCCCCGGCATGGCTGAAGATGTATCCGGTCAGACCTTCCTTTTTAATTTCTTCTTTGGCAGTGGAGATCATCTCCGGATATGCGGTAACCGGAACAGCCACATCCACCACCAGAATCCGGCATCCCGGATGATTACGGATAATCATCTCTCCCAATTCGTGTCTTGCTTGAAAAATCTGATCCCGCTCCGCCCTTCCCAATCCGGAAATGAATTCACCGGCACCCGCATCGCTGCTTATTTCCTTGACCAATCCAAGAATCTCTTCAAGCTGATGTTTCGAGGGCCCGTGAAATTCCATGAACAGCGTCGGAAGAACTTCAAGACAGGTCTTTCTTTCCCGGTTGATTAAAAGAATACAATCCGAGTCCATGAATTCCAAAGCCGCCGGATCGAGTCCGGACCGAATGATTTCATATACGGCTTTCCCGGCGGATTCAACAGACGGGAACGGAACGATGACGGCAGAACACTCGGATGGGAACCCGGCCAGTCGAACCGTCGCCTCAACCACCACGCCAAGCGTTCCTTCGGAACCGACAAACAATCTTACAAGATCATATCCTGAAGAGCTTTTTGAAGCCCGTGTTCCGGCTTCGATCTCCTCCCCGCTTGCCAGGACGAGATTCAGTTTGAGAATAAAATCCTTTGTAGAACCATAACGAACCGTGTGAGGGCCGCTGGCATTATTGGCGATCATCCCGCCGATGGTGGCTCGAGCACCGGGATCCGGAGGAAAAAAGAGCCCTTTGGATTTAAGCCGAATATTCAGATCCTGATAAATGACTCCCGGCTCAACATCCGCCTGGAAATCTTCCTCCCGAATCTTCAGAATTCGATTCATTTTTGAAAAATCAAGGACAAGGCCTCCTTTTACGGGAATCGGGTTTCCTTCCATGCTTGTTCCGGATCCCCAGGCAGTTACAGGTATCCGGTGCGCATCGGCATATCGTAAAATATCCGATACTTCTTTCCTGGAACCGGGCCACATGACTGCCTCAGGGAGGGAGGCCGGATGAAAGGACTGATCTCTGGAATGCAGGGAGAGGGTCGAGTCTCCAGTGGAAAAAGAGCCTTCTCCCACCATCTGCCGGAGAGACTCCATATGGTTGCTGTTTAACCTGCTAAATTTCATCGTATCTTTTCTGCCTTCCGGTTCCCTTTGGAATCACTTTATCATTTCAGAATGAAATTGCAATCCTCCTTTTCTCCGCATACGGAGCTTTCAGTTTAAAAAAATCGGAGGTTTGACGTTGACACCCGGATTCATTTTTCGTATAGGTATTCCAATTTTTGGATGTGCTTCTGATTACAATCGTTTGGAGCCTTGCGATTCTTAACCCATGTTGAACAAAGGAGGTACCATGAAATCACTGAACAGATGGATTTTTTTGAGAATCTTGACCCTGGGTCTGATTCTACCGGTTCTCTTTCTCGGGATTCAGCCTCCGGCTGCTGATGCAAAAAACATCAAAGTGGGGATTATCGACTGCTACAGCGGCCCTGCCGCCATCTATGGAAATGACGCGTTGAACGGTTTTAAAATGGCCCTTGAAGAGATCAACAAACAAGGGGTGTTAGGCGGAAAGATTGAATTCACAACAAGGGACGATAAATTCAAGGTCGACATCGCCATGAATATGGCCAAAGAGCTGGTCATGAGGGAAGAAGTCGATCTCCTGGTGGGTACCATCAACAGCGCTGCCGCATTGGCGGTATCCAACTATGCCAAGGAACAAAAAATACCATTTATCGTCTGGATTTCCAAAGACGAAAAAATCACCGGCGCCGAAGGGCATCGATATGTCTTTTCAACGGCTGAAAACACGGCTATGGCCGGAAAGGCAGGCGGAGTGGGTCTGGCGAAAAAGCCTTATAAGAAATACTGGATCGCCGGCGACGATTACGCCTATGGACATGCCATTGCCGATGCCGCATGGCGGAATCTAAAAGCGCTTAAGCCGGATGTTGAAAAAGTCGGGGAATCCTGGTGGAAAGTCGGCGAACCGGACTTGGTTCCTTATCTGACATCCATCATGGGGGCAAAACCGGATGCCGTTATCTTTTGCACCGGAGGGGCCAGCATGACCAATGCTCTCAAAGCACTTAAAACAACCGGAATGGCCTCAAAAATACCGTCCTGGATTCATACCGCCATCGACCATGCCGTTTTAAAACCTCTCACCGCAGATGCCCCTGAAGGGGTAACCGGGACAATTCAATATCTCTTCTATTTTCCCGAGACCCCGGAAAATAAGGGGTTTGCCGACTCTTTTCAGAAAGCCTATGGAAATCCGCCGGGCTTTCCGGCATTCAATGCCTATCTGACAGCCCATTTCATTGCAGAGGCTTTTAAAAAAGCCGGAAAAATCGATAAAGAAAAATTCATCGATGCCCTTGAAGGGCTGAAGGTGAAAAACCCGGTCGGCGGCATGGTGGAAATGAGGGCATGCGACCACCAGGCGGTTTATCCCATGTACTTCGGAACAACGAAAAAAAGTCCCAAATATGAGTTCGTAACAGCCGGGGATATCGTGACCCTCAAAGGGGAAGAAGTCATGCCCACATGTGACGAAATCATGAAAGCCCGAAAAAAATAACGGATTAAGAGTTTTTCCTTGTGCGACGGTTTGAGAGCTGATCTGTCAGGCCGTCGCACATTCTTGAGTCACAATTTTTTTGGAAATCATTGATGGACGCCGGGCAGACGATTACTCTTTCCTCCATTGCCAATCATCTCCTGGTCGGCTTGAGCCGTTCCATGATCCTTTTTGTCGTATCCTCAGGATTGAGCTTTATCCTGGGTGTGCTCCGGGTACCGAATATCGCCCATGGATCGTTATACATGATCGGCGCATTTGTTGCCCATACGATTGCCACGTATCTCGGCGGCGGATCCGCAGGATTCTGGTTTGCTTTGATACTTTCTCCACTGGTGGTGGCTGCGATCGGACTCATTGCCGAGCGGGCACTCTTCTGCCGCCTCTATGAGCGGGAGCATCTGATGCTCCTTCTATTCACTTTTGCACTGATGCTGATTCTCGGGGACTTGGTCAAATTACTCTGGGGAGCCGATTATCGGTCCATTATGGCTCCGGCTCTTCTGCGTGGCTCAGTGACTATTTTCAATTCCCCTATTCCGCGGTACAATCTTTTTCTTCTTGCGGTTGGACCGATCATCGCCGTTTTGCTCTATCTCTTTTCAACCAGAACCAAAATCGGAAAAATTGCCCGGGCGGCGGCGGTGGATCGTGAAATGGTGGGGGCTATCGGAATCAACGTAAGTTGGATTTTTGCCATTGCTTTTGTACTGGGGTGCCTCCTGGCCGGATTCGGCGGAGCCCTGGTATCGCCGACCATCAGCGTCACCCTTGGAATGGATCATGATATTATCATCGAAGCATTCCTCATCGTGACCATCGGTGGGCTGGGAAACATGTGGGGAGCATTGGCCGGATCTCTGATTTTTGGTGTGACCCAATCCTTTGGAGTCCTTTTTCTTCCCCAATTTGCAATTATATTCCCTTACATCGCGGTGATCTGTGTGCTCATGTGGCGCCCGAAGGGAATGTTGAAATCGGTCTGGTAGTGGAAAGGATTTATCGGTGG
>JBFMEI010000140.1:0-5991 GCA_040753295.1 Thermodesulfobacteriota bacterium
CCCTGCTGACGGCGATTACCTACGGTCTGGATGCCCCTACGGCCATGATCTGCCTGTTGTCCATTTACGTCGGCGGTACCTATGGAGGCTCCTATTCATCGATCCTCATCAATATTCCCGGAACCGCCGCTTCAGCCGCCACAGCCCTGGATGGGTACCCCCTTGCTCTTAAAGGGGAAGCAGGACGCGCCATCGGTATCAGCACAACCTCTTCCGCCATCGGAACCATTATCAGCATGCTCTTTCTGGTCACGATTTCTCCGATCATCCTCCATTTTGCCCTGCAGTTTACTTCCTTTGAATTCTTTCTTCTTGCGTTTTTCGGGATTTTGATCAGCGGCACGCTGACAACACCGGATCTGGTGATCAAAGGATGGATCTCCGGATTTCTCGGACTCTTTTTAGCCTGTGTGGGCCGGGACCGCCTCCAGTTTTATCCGCGGTTTACTTTCGGAATTCCTGAACTTGACGGCGGAGTCGAGGTCGTCCCGGTTTTAATCGGCGCCTTCGGCATCCCCCAGATCATCCAGGTATTAAAGGACAGACTTCAGGTCGGAGAATTTCAAAAACTTCAACGGATTGTTCCGGAATTTGGAACCGTCCTCAGAAACATCCCTAAAACGATCCGGGCAGCCCTTATCGGTGTGGGCG
This sequence comes from Thermodesulfobacteriota bacterium, assembly GCA_040753295.1. Lineage (GTDB taxonomy): Bacteria > Desulfobacterota > Desulfobacteria > Desulfobacterales > UBA2156 > RBG-13-49-15. The sequence goes on from JBFMEI010000140.1 coordinate 652, forward strand.
TGGGAGTCGTTCCCGGAATCGGAGAAGACATCGCCGCCTGGGTTTCGTATGGAACCGCCAAAAACGCATCAAAACATCCTGAACGGTTCGGTAAAGGAGAGATTTCAGCCGTCCTTGCAACCGAGACCGCCAACAACGCATGTGTGGGAGGAGCCATTATCCCCCTTCTAAACCTCGGTATCCCCGGCAGTCCTCCGGCAGCCATGCTTCTCGGCGCCCTGATGCTGCATGGAGTGACTCCAGGCCCGATGATTACCTTTGAACATCCGAATTTCATTGTGGAATGTGCAGCCATTCTTCTACTTGCCTCCATGACCATGTGGGTGGAAGGAATGACCCTGGCCAGGCAAGTCGTCAAGGTACTCCGGATTCCTGCCCCGATTTTCATGCCCATAGTAGGCGTGTTGTGCATCATCGGCTCCTATTCCCTGGGAATCACTGTTTGGAATCTCTACCTGATGCTGCCGGTTGGAATCATCGCCTATTTTTTAACAGAGATGGGATATCCCATCGCCCCCTTAGTCATCGGAGTCATTTTAGGACCTATGGCGGATGAAAATCTTCGGCGTGCTCTGATGGTTACTCAGGGGAGTTTTTGGCCGATTTTCACACGTCCGGTCTCTTTGATGCTTACTCTCATTATATTTTGGATGGTCATCAGCCAGTTTCCCTTTTATAAACAGATAAAAGAAAACGTGACTCGAGTCATTTTTCGAAAGAATCGAAAATCTCCGACCTAAATCAACAAAGGAGCAGCTCATGCTGAAAATGGCGATCATCACCGGCTTTTTATCAAAAACCAAAGACCGGTTTCATGAATACAATGAACCGCTGCAACTGGAAGAAAAATTCGCTTTGATGACCCGGATTCAAGGATATACGGGTGTCGAAATTGTATACCCCTATGAAGTCAGTGATCCGAAGGAGACGATCTCACTTTTAAACCGGTTTCGGCTGAATGTTGCGGCAGTCAATGTCAATGTCAAGTCAGAGCCGGAATTTCGAAACGGCGGGTTGACTTCAAATAAAAAACAGATCCGGGATAAAGCTGTCCGATTTATCAAAGAGGCCAAGGATTTTGCAGATGCCGTCAACGCCGACAAAGTCACCTGCTGTCCTCTTGGAGACGGGTATGAATTTTCATTCCAGCAGGATTATGTCAGGAGCTGGCGGTATCTGATCGATACTCTGGGTGAAGCCGGAAGCTACAATAAAAAAATCCCCCTGTTCATCGAATATAAACCCAGTGAAACCCGTGGGAGATGCTTTATTGATTCCGCAGCCAAGGCCCTTTGCCTTTTAAACGATATCCGATGCCATGAGATGGGAATTACACTCGACTTCGGCCATTCGATTTATGGAAATGAAAATCCTGCAGAAGCATTGTCTCTCATCGCCCAAAGTCCCTATAAATATTACATACATATCAATGACAACGACGGGAAGTGGGACTGGGACTACTTCTGCGGAACCAAGCATTTTTTGGAATATGTTGAATTTCTTTATTACCTTAAAAAATTCCGATACAGGGACTATCTGACCTCAGATACGTCGCCCACCCGGTGGGACATCAAAGGAACTTTTGAAGCCAACAGCCGGCTTTCCAATATGATCTGGAAGATGCTTGATCAGGTGGACCATGGAACGCTCTCACGACTGATGCAAAAAGGAGATTACCTGGAAACCTGGAAGTTCATTGAAAAGGAGATTTTCGGACTGAAATCATCTCATGGATAGATCCGAATCTCTAAAGATCCGGTTACCCGGTCGACCGATATAGACCCAAGGAGGCCAAAGAGAAATGTCTAAATTCAACGTTCCCATGACCATTGAGGAACTCAAACGGATGGCTGGAGTCATCCGGTGCGACATCATCGAAATGATCTGCACTGCAGGAGCAGGGCATCCTGGCGGATCGCTTTCTGCTGCCGATATCGTTACCGCACTTTATTTTCGAGTTATGCGGATTGATCCTAAAAAACCCGCCTGGCCTGACCGGGACCGGTTCATCCTTTCTAAAGGGCATGCCTGTCCGGTCTGGTATGCGGCACTTGCAGAGCGGGGGTATTTTAAAAAATCCCATTTGGCGACCCTTCGCCGGATGAACAGCATCCTTCAGGGGCACCCGGATATGCTGAAGACCCCTGGGATCGACATGACCGCCGGCTCTCTGGGACATGGTCTTTCCGCAGGACTTGGAATGGCATTGAGCGGAAAAATAAACCAAAAAGACTTCCATGTCTGGGTGGTTATCGGCGACGGCGAATCCCAGGAAGGCTCTATCTGGGAAGCGGCCATGGCCGGTGCCAAATGGAAGCTGGATAACCTGACCGCCATCTGCGACCGGAACAACCTCCAGAATGACGACCGGGTCGACAATGTCATGCCGATGGGAGATCTGGCCGGAAAATGGCGCTCCTTCGGATGGAATGTGAAGGAGATCGACGGCCATGACATGGAATCGGTTGTGAAAACCCTGGAGGGCGCCAGGAATAGTAAAGGTACGCCGACCATGGTTATCGCCAACACCACAAAAGGAAAAGGGGTTTCATACATGGAAAACATCCCGGAATGGCATGGAAAAGCGCCCTGCTTGAAAGAAGCAGAGGAGGCCCTGGAAGAGATCAGGAGGTGCAGTTGTGAAATCTAAAAATAGATCTCCGTATCATTATATCCGTTTTGATATTCTTTCCATGCTCACTTCAAAGGATTTATTTCAGAAGGCCGAACAGCAGGCGACACGTTACTCCTACGCAGATGCGGTCTGCAAGCTTGGTGAAACCCATCCGGAGGTGGTCGTCCTGGATGCCGATGTATCCAAATCGATTAAAACCAGCGAATTTGCCAAACGGTTTCCCGGCCGGTCGTTTAACTTCGGAATCGCCGAACAGAATATGATGGCAGCCGCTGCCGGAATGGCCACAACCGGATTAATCCCCTTTGCCACCACTTATGCGGTTTTTGCCAGCATGCGGGCTCTTGACCAGGTCAGAAACAGCATACACTATCCGAAGCTCAATGTGAAAATCGCAGCCAGCCACAGCGGACTGACACCCGGCCCCGACGGGGTAACTCATCAGGGGCAGGAGGATCTCTCTATTTTAAGAGCAATCCCCAATTCCACAATCATCGCTCCGGCGGATCCGACAGCGACCCATCTGGCTGTCAAAGCCGCAGCCGATTATCTGGGACCGGTCTACTTAAGCTTTACCCGGGATCCGGTCCCGGTGATTTTCAATCCGGATTACCCGTTTCAAATCGGAAAGGCAGTCACGCTCAGGGACGGATCGGATGTCACCATCATTGCCATCCGGGATCTGGTGGTTCAAGCCCTGATTGCTGCCGAGCATCTGGTTAAAAAAGGAATCAGCACCCGAGTCATCGACTGCCATACGTTAAAACCTCTTGATCAAAGAGCGGTGTTAAAGGCTGCCCGAGAGACCGGCGCCGTCGTCACGGCGGAGAATAATATTTTTTACGGAGGACTCGGAAGCGCCGTGGCGGAACTTCTGATCGAAAATCATCCGGTTCCCATGCAGCGCATCGGGATCCGGGATACCTTTGCCGAATCCGGTCCCTACCTGGATCTTCTGGAAAAATACGGCCTTTCAGCAGCCCATATCATCAAAGCGGTTAAAAAAGTAGTTTCGAGAAAAGCGATTTTAAAAAACAGGAAAGTCTCAAAATGATTCCGCTGCAAATGAAAACTCATAATCCTAGCGGTAAAAAACGGGTCATCGTCACCAAAGAGCTTCCGGGGAGCCGTTGGCTGAAGATCCTTGCCGACGCGGACTGCCGGATCGAAATTTTGACTGCAACAGAAATATCAAGCATCCCTCAGATCCGGGAAGCCATCGGTTCAAGATGCGACGGTGCGATCGGTCAGCTTACTGAAACCTGGGGAGATGAACTTTTTACCGTACTCAAGACAGCCGGAGGAAAGGTCTACAGCAACTATGCGGTAGGGTTCAATAATGTCGATGTTTCCGCTGCTACCCGAAACAGGATTGCGGTCGGAAATACTCCTGGGGTATTGACCGAGACTACTGCCGAAATGGCTGTTTCCCTGACATTTGCGGCTGCGCGCCGCATCGGTGAAGCGGAACGATTCCTGCGGTCCGGGAAATATACCGGATGGCTTCCAACACTCTTTCTGGGAATACTTCTCCTGAGAAAAACCGTGGGAATTGTCGGTGCCGGCCGGATCGGAAGCGCTTATGCCCGGATGATGGCCCAGGGGCATCTCATGAATGTTTTGTATTACGATCTGTCTCCAAATCCAACTCTGGAAGCAGCGATCTCATCTTTCGGAGAATATCTCCGCTCCCGGGGAGAAGAGCCAGTGACATGCCGGCGCACGACGACTCTGGAGGAATTGCTTCAGTCTGCAGACTGCGTGAGTATCCACACGGTCCTGGACGGATCCACCCGCCATCTTTTCAATGCCCCACGTCTTTCTATGATGAAGGAAAATGCAATTTTGATCAATACCAGCCGCGGACCCGTAATTGACGAAGAAGCCCTGGTGGCGCATTGCAAGACCCACCCTCATTTTCGGGCAGGACTGGATGTTTTTGAAGATGAGCCCAGATTAAAACCCGGCCTTGCGGATCTGGAAAACGTGGTCATTCTTCCCCACATTGCATCCGCCACAAGCTGGACCCGGGAAGGCATGGCGATCCTTGCGGCGTCAAACATCGCCGCCGTTCTGAACAGCCACCCGGTCTGGCAGGACCCGGATATCGCCCCGTTTCTTAAAGAACCCTCCCCGCGCGCAGCCCCCAGCATTATCAATGCCGGAGAACTCCATCTTCCCCGGTATCACGAATAGGGCGGATTCTCTCTTCGCGTTATGGAAGGCGAACGATCAGAACCGGTTTTTTACAGCGGCGAAGCACCCGCCGGGAAGTGCTTCCCATCGTCACATCCGCTAATACCCCCTGCCCCCGAGAACCTAAGATCAGCATGTCGCATCCGATTTCTTCAGAAAACCGGATGATCTGATCCACCGGATGGCCGGTAACCACATTGATGGACTCCACGACAAAAGGACAATCCGGATTTTGGGTCTGGGTTTCTCTGCACAGATCCTCGAGTCTGGACTTGAGAACGGCTGCAGTCTGGGTCTCCTTTTCTCTTTTAATACTCATCAGCCGGGTTTCGCCCACAGCCTCTTCAATCATGGACAACGCAAAAGGAGAGAGCTCTTCGATGACATGCAGAACCACAATCCCGGCCTTACATTGATTCGCCAGGGTTGCGGCAAGCCTGAACGCATGCTTCGCTTCTTCTGAAAAATCCGTGGCATAAAGGATTTTCTTAATTTCAGCAATCATAGGT
>JBFMEI010000141.1:0-5958 GCA_040753295.1 Thermodesulfobacteriota bacterium
AAGAGATTAGTAAAGGAACCCGAAAGATCGGATTGGGAGTCATGGGATTTGCCGATATGCTTATCCAATTGGGGGTTCCCTATGATTCGGAGGAAGCGGTATCCATTGCCGAATCCACCATGGCGTTTATTTCCAAAGAGTCCCGGTCGGCTTCTGCGGGACTGGCCCAAAGCCGGGGAAACTTTCCTTTTTACCGGGGAAGCATCTTTGATCATCCCTCAACGCCCCATATGCGAAACGCAACCACCACCACCATCGCACCCACGGGAACCATCAGCATTATTGCCGATGTTTCCAGCGGCATCGAACCCATATTTGCTGTAGCCCACGAACGGCATGTCCTGGATGGAAAAACTCTTTATGAAGTGCATCCATTGTTTGTTGAAATCGCAAGACAGGAAGGGTTTTTCGATCAAAGACTGGCTGAGGAAATCGTCAAGTCCGGTTCTGTTCAGCATATTGATGCAGTTCCGGATAAAATCAAAACATTATTTAAAACCTCGCATGATATTTCACCGGAGTGGCATGTCAAGCTTCAAGCCACTTTTCAGAAATATACGGATAACGCCGTTTCAAAGACGGTCAATTTCCCCGAAAACGCAACCCGGGAACAGGTGGAATCCGTTTTTCGGCTGGCTTATAAAAGCGGATGTAAAGGAGTCACAATCTACCGATATGGAAGTCGGGAGCATCAGGTCCTTAACATTGGACCGGATAAAAAAGATTCTGCAAAAATCGCTCCCCGGCCCCGGCCGGAGAGAACTCACGGCGTTACCCAGCGAATCCCTACCGGCTGCGGCAAGCTTTACGTGACCATCAACTCGGATCAGGACGGAATGTGTGAAGTATTCGCTCAGATGGGTAAAACCGGAGGGTGTGCATCCTCCCAGATCGAGGCTGCCGGAAGATTGATCTCACTTGCCCTCCGTTCCGGAGTAAAAACAGAAGCCATCGCCAAGCAGTTGATTGGAATCCGTTGCCCCTCTCCGGCCTGGCAAAACGGAAAAATGGTCCTTTCCTGTCCGGATGCCATCGCTCAAGTTCTAAAAACCGTGACCAATCTGGATTTCTCTGAAGAAGATACAGTCCCCGGGATCTGTCCCGACTGCAGCAGTGTCATGACCCATCAGGAAGGATGCCTTGTCTGCCATTTCTGCGGTTTTTCCAAATGTTCCTGATGCGCTTCATTTGAAAAGAGTCAAATTAAAGCAGATATTTAACGGCGATAAACCCGGCAATCAACAGGATCACAAAGAGAATAGCCAGCAGATCAAAATACTTGTCGATGAACCGGCTGATTTTCGGACCGAACAGGTAGATCAGACCTCCGACCAGGAAAAAACGGGCTGATCGCGAAATCATAGAGGCCAGGAAAAAGACAAAAAAATTGATCCTGAATGCACCGGCACTGATAGTAAAAATCTTATAAGGGATGGGAGTAAATCCGGCAATCCCGACAGCCCATGCATCATATCTGACATATAATTCCCTGACATATTCGATTTTTTCCGTAAGACCGTAAAACGCAATGATTTTTTCTCCAATAATCACCATAAACTGCCAGCCGATCAAGTACCCGAAACATCCGCCCAGCAGCGATCCGATAGAGCAGAGGAACGCATATTTCAGCGACTTCACGGGAACGGCGACGGCAAGGGCGATCAGCAATACATCAGGCGGAATGGGAAAAAAAGAAGATTCACAGAATGCTAAAATGAACAGGGCCCATGATCCATAAGGAGTCTTGGCCCAGTGAAGAACCCAGTCGTATAATCTTCGAAGCACCTACATTTCCTTCCATCCATGTTCCCCGAGAAGCTTTACGAAACGGCAGCCACCGAGGTTAACGGTTCTAATCCCATCTTCTTCTCTGATGATTTTAATCAGATCCTGGGAATATTGATCCCCTACAGGAATCACCATACGGCCGCCGACAGCCAGTTGCCCGATCAGCGGTTTTGGAATTTCCGGAGCCCCTGCCGTCACGATGATGGCATTGAAAGGGCTTTCTTCTTTCCATCCGGAAGTTCCGTCCGAGTAGCGGGTCACGATATTATGATACTGGAGTTCATCAAACAGGCGTCTTGTCTTCATATAAAGGGGGTGAATCCGTTCAATGGTGTAGACCCGATATGCAATTTCAGCACAGATCGCCGCCTGGTATCCTGATCCGGTACCGATTTCAAGAACCCGATCATTTTCATCAAGCATCAGGGCCTGGGTCATTTCCGCTACGATGTAAGGCTGGGAAATGGTCTGATCATGTCCTATGGGAAGAGGAAAATCCCCGTAAGCCTGATCCCAAAGCGCCTCACTCACAAAAAGATGACGAGGGACTTTCCTCATGGCGGCAAGGACCTTGGTATCTGTAATCCCTCTGGCTTCAATCTGATTTCTGACCATCTCCAGCCGGAGTCGATCAAATTTGATGAGATCTTTTTTCATGATAACGGCTTGCTACCAGAACCCTATGACAGGGTCAAGATGATATCATACCTGAATCCTGCATCAACGACGCTTTTGAAAAACGCTTTGCTCGGAATCGGCAATATGCTATTAATCAGCTTTAAGTATTTTGTTCGGCATTAAAAATCCGTTTTTTTCAATCGGTATTCATGATCAGTAAAAATCTCCCCTTTGCAATAGGCTTTGCCGTCATACTGGTAGTTGCAGGTACCGTCGGATACATGATCATTGAAGAATGGTCCCTGATCGACTCTCTATTCATGACCATAATTACCGTTTCAACAGTCGGATACGGTGAAGTAAACAGGCTCTCCTTTCCGGGGAGAATTTTCAGCATATTCCTTATCATAATCGGAGTCGGATATTTTTTTTTCATTGCAGGCGCAGTAGTCCAGTTTATGCTGGAAGGCCGCATCCTAAATATTTTAGGGAGGAAAAGATTGGACAGAAAAATCGGGAGGTTGAAAAACCATTATATCGTCTGCGGATATGGACGAATCGGACGGGTGCTCTGTCAGAACATCAGGCGAAAACCGGTTCCCATCGTTGTCATTGAAAAAGATAAAGAGATGGTACCGGTGTTGGAAGAGGACGGCATGCTCTATATTATTGGAGATGCCTCAAACGAAAGCACGCTCACGGCCGCAGGAATCGAGCATGCCGGTGGATTGATTGCGGTATTAGGGGAAGATTCCGACAATGTCTTTTTGACGCTCACGGCCAGACAGCTGAATTCCAGGATCTATATCATGGCAAGGGCAAGCCGCGAGGCATCGAAACTCAAACTTAAAGCCGCAGGCGCCGATCATGTTGAATCTCCTTATGATATCGGTGCCGCTGCCATGGCGCATCGAATCGTCAGGCCGACGGTTACCGGGTTTTTGGACCTTGCCCTTTCCCATAAAGGAACAACGATCCAGATGGAAGAGATTCCCATCAGTCAACACTCAACGCTTGCAAATGTGATGCTGAAAAATTCAGGAATCCGTCAGAAATACGACTTGATTATTATTGCAGTGAAAACCGCTGAAGGAATGCTGTTCAATCCCTCTTTTGAAACCGTAATTCGGCCCGGAGATACGGTTATTGCCGTCGGAGGAGAGGAGAATCTCAGAAGGCTGGAAACGGTTTTAAATCCCTGATACCGGAGAGAATCAGATCTTATAGATAATCCGCTTTTCGGAAATGATGATATCCACATATTTGTCGTGGGATTCCATGGGAACAGCGGAAACGAGCTGGCTTTCAAATGAGAGTGCAACCTTCCGGGTGGTGATGGGAAGTTTTGGAATCAATCGGTCATAGTATCCTTCCCCGGAACCGATTCTTCCCCCCTTTTCATCAAAGGCTATTCCCGGAATAATGGCGATATCGATATAATCGATGGGTACCGGTTTACACAGATTCGGATCAGGTTCCAATATCCCTCTCGGTCCCATCTTCATACCGGTTGCAAGTTTATCGACCCTTAAAAGATCAATGTCCCGCTTTTCCACTTTAAATGCCGGAAGAACAACAATTTTCCCGTTCTGAAAACAGCGTTTGATAATTTCCTGTGTCGGAACTTCATATTCCTGGTTGACATATAGAAGAGCGATTTTGGATTCCAGAAAATTGGCAAACTCAAAGAGCCGATTTTCAATATCGCGGATTTTAATCAGCCGCTCCTTTTCAGAAAAAGAATCGATCCGTTTTCGAATATCGTTTCGGATTGCCTCCTTTTTCTCAAAATTTTCATCCATATCGCTGCTCCTGTCATAAAAGATAATGTTTAATCTTACGAAGATTAATCCAGATCCGGATAAAAGTCAACCTCTAATAATCATTGACGAAATATCACTTCCATGATACCCAATTCTTTCCGGTTGTCTTGTTTGGGGTTCGATGTCCGGTATCGCCTAAGAAATAGATTTTCCGATTTGTTGAATGAATCGATCCCGATCTCGGATCCGTCACTTTATTGATACCTCAGTTGAAAGATATTTGGTGACATTATTTAAGAAAATATAGGAACAGATATGCTGGAAATCAAGTTTGTTCGCCAAAATTTATCTAAGGTTTTAGCTGCCCTGAAATCGAGGGGAAAAGAACTCGACTTAAGCATATTTTCGACCCTGGAACAAAAGCGTCGCGACATCCTTTCAGAAATTGAAGCGCTTAGAAACCGGAGAAACCGGGTTTCCGATGAAATTGCATCCATGAAAAAAAACAAAGAAAACACCTCGGCCCTGGTTTTGGAAATGCGCGGAGTCTCATTGAGAATCAAGGAACTTGAGAAAGAGCTGTCACAAACTGAAGAGGGAATGACTCAGGTTCTATTAAGCATTCCCAATATCCCTCATTCATCCGTACCTGTGGGAAAAGACGGATCTGAAAATCCGGTTATCAAACGCGTGGGAAAGGTTCCGGATTTTCTGTTTAATGCAAAATCGCATTGGGAGCTGGGAGAAAAACTCGGAATTTTAGATTTTGAAAGAGCTTCCAAAATCACGGGGTCCAGGTTTCCTTTATATTTCAGAACCGGTGCACGGCTGGAACGCGCCCTGATCAATTTTATGCTGGATGTCCATACCAGAGAACATGGGTATCAGGAAGTGCTTCCCCCGTTTATCGTTAACCGGCAGAGCATGACTCATACCGGGCAGCTCCCCAAATTTGAGGAAGATCTCTTCAAACTTCAAGACTGGGACTATTTTCTCATCCCGACCGCCGAAGTCCCTGTAACCAATATCCATCAGGGAGAGACTCTGGAGGAAGAACTCCTCCCGATTTTATATACCGCATATACCCCCTGCTTTCGAAGTGAGGCCGGTTCTTATGGAAAAGATACCCGGGGTCTGATCCGGCAGCACCAGTTCAACAAGGTCGAACTCGTTAAATTCACCACCCCTGAAAATTCCTATGATGAACTGGAAAAGCTCCTCAATAATGCGGAAAGCATTTTATCCCGGCTCGAACTTCCGTATCAGATTGTTACCCTCTGCACCGGCGACATGGGCTTTTCAGCCGCTAAAACTTATGATATCGAAGTCTGGATGCCGAGCCAGAAGGTCTATCGGGAAATATCATCCTGCTCCAATTTTGAAGATTTTCAATCCCGGAGAGCCGATATTCGCTTTAAAAGAAAGGGGAAAAAAGGGACGGAATTGGTCCATACACTCAACGGATCAGGCCTTGCTGTAGGACGGACGGTTGCGGCAATTCTTGAAAACAAACAACATGAGGACGGTTCGGTCACGATTCCTGAAGCCTTGAGACCCTATATGGACGGGCTGGAGCGGATTATTCCATGAATCTGAAGTTATTTCCGAAAAATATTCGCCCATTTCTCATCCCTTCAACAGAGGGGGAAATGATCTATCGATGTCTGGGTTGCAGCCGGGAATGGGAAATCAGACACCTCCTTTATACCTGTCCCGGATGCGGGAGTGTCCTTCTTCTCTACGACAGATATTTTGATCGAATTAAACAAATCTCCCCGAACCGATGGCG
>JBFMEI010000142.1:0-5919 GCA_040753295.1 Thermodesulfobacteriota bacterium
GTGGTTCTTGAGGGGGAATCCTGAATCCAGTAGAAGCTTTTGAAGGCATCCGGGCCGGCGGCACCGGATCGGGAGCGATCCTTGACGATAAAATAGACCCCGTTGAACTGCCTGCGGATAAATGAGGTCAGGAGAGTCTTGTATTCGATCCATTCCGGGTTGAAAATCTGGGATAAGAAATGCCGCCCGTACTTTTCTAAAATCAGCCCTTCCATCCCGTCTCCCTTCCCATTGACCAGTCGAAACGCATCGGTTATGGAAAAAAGGAGTTCTCGCCGGGTTAAGGCCGCTTCAAGCCGGCTTTCGACATTCATCCGGAAATCATCGATTTAGCCCGTTTTGCGGCAGAACCGGCATCCGGCTCGTATCCGTCCGCGCCGATCTCGCTGCAAAAGGGCTGAGTTACCGGAGCCCCTCCCACCAGGATTTTGACCCGGTGCCGGAGTCCGGCCTTTTCCACGGCTTTGATGGTTTCCTTCATCATGGGCATGGTCGTAGTCAGGAGGGCGGACATGGCCAGGAAATCCGCATCCTTTTCTTTCACGGCATTCACAAATGCCTCCGGAGAGATGTCGGATCCCAGATCAAATACTTCAAATCCCAAACCGGAAAGCATCATGGCCACAAGGTTCTTTCCGATGTCGTGGATATCTCCCCGCACCGTCCCGATGACAACCCTTCCCCTCGCACTCCCCTTCTCTTTTCCGAGAAAGGGCTTCAGAAGGGCAACGGCAGCGGTCATGGCTTTCGCCGCCATCAGGACCTCCGGGATGAACATCTCTTCATTCTCCATTTTTTCGCCCACTTTATCCATCCCGGCGATCAGCCCCTTCTCAAGAATTTCCCGGGGCTCCTTTCCCTGGGAAAGAGCGGTTTTTACAAGTTCAGACACATGGGAGGGGTCCGGCGAGAGCAGCGCATTTTCGATATCCTTGAAGTCGATCATTTCATTCTCCTAAAAAGTATGATAGTTGAAATCCGATTTTTTTAATCCGACGACTCGTTTGAGTTATACCGATTTGATTGCAAGGTCATAAACTTTCTTGCTGTTAAAAGGTAACGTTTCAGATATATCATAATTCGATAAAATCCAATATCGAAATCTCTTCCCGGCCAACCTGCCGATATTCTTCGGATCTTGCCGGGACCGGCGCACAGCGGAGGAAGAATGGGGATGAAAAAACCGTTCTGGAAATTTTGCGAACCGAAAAAATCATATGATGCCCTGATCATCGGAGGCGGGTTACACGGCATGGCGGCTGCTTATTACCTTGCCCGGGATTACGGGATGACCAATCTGGCTGTTCTTGAAAAAAACCGGTTCGGATATGGGGGGTCTTCCCGAAACACCGAGATCATCCGTGCCAACCAGCGCGCTCCTGAGATTCTTCCCCTTTATGTTCAATCCATTCAACTCTGGAATGAACTCTCCGCAGAGGTGGAGTGGAATTTCATGATCTGGATGAAGGGGCTGATCGGTCTGGCGCATACCGTTGCAGGACTCAACTCCATGCGCATGCGCCATGCCACTCAAACCAATCTGGGAATTGAAAATCATATTCTGACTCCTGAAGAGCTTAAAAAACTTATCCCGTTTCTGGATATCTCCTCCAGGGCCGCGATTCCGGTTGTGGGAGGATATTATCATCCTCCCGGAGGATCCGTCCGTCACGATGCAGCGATCTGGGGTTTCATGAAAGGATTATACCGGCAGGGCGTCCATCTTTGCCCGGATTGCGAAGTCACGGGAATCAATATCGACCATGGCCGGGTGACCGGGGTCCGGGCCAAGGTCGGCGGAAGCGAAACGACCATTTCAGCCCCTCTCGTCCATATGGCTCCAGGGGGCTGGTCCTCGGAAGTAGCCGCAATGGCCGGGATCACCCTGCCGGTGGTGACCCTTCCCCTTCAGGCCATGGTCACGGAATGCGTCAAGCCGTTTTTAAATCATGTGGTGATCAGCGAATTATATTTCTGCTACTGCCAGCAGTCCATTAAAGGGGACCTGATCATGGGCGCCCATCTCGACCCCTGGCAAAGCTACAAGTCCTATAATACCTATGAATTTGCCTCGGAGCAGGCCTATTTCATACTCCAGCTTTTCCCGGACCTGGCTCACCTGAAACTCATGCGGTCCTGGTCAGGGCTTTGCGACATGACCGTGGACGGAGCTCCCATTATGGGAGAGCTTCCGGTGAAGGGCCTCTTTATCGATGCCGGGTGGGGGTATTTCGGATTCAAGGCATCCACGGCATGCGGAAAAAATATGGCCGAACTCATGGCCACCGGAGAGATGCCGGAAAAAATCAGATTTTTAAGCATGGACCGTTTTTACGAAGGACGGATGGTTCCGGAAGTCTACATCGCCCGAAGCTAAGGGCCTGAATCTTTCAGGAAGGAGAATACCCATGGGATTTCAAATCAACTGCCCCAACTGCGGATTCAGGGATCTTTATGAGTTTAAATTCGGAGGGGAAGTCAAAGAAAGGCCCGGACCGGATGCCGATATCCGGGAATGGAGGCATTATATCTATTTTCATAAAAATACGAACGGCATTCATGAAGAATGGTGGTATCACACCTTTGGATGCCGCACGTGGATTCAAATCACCCGAAATACGGCGACCCATCAGATCAGCCGGGGAGGACGAGAATGAATACATCCACTCCGCGTCGGCTTCCTGAAATTTCGACCGAGGTGATCGACCGGTCGAGCCCCCTTGCCTTTAAATATGAAGGAAGGGAAATTCCGGCGTTTTCCGGCGATACCATTGCCGGTGCGCTTTACGCCTCCGGCATCCGGATCATGTCCACATCATTTAAATATCATCGGCCCAGAGGACTTTTTGATATGGGGGTGCACGCCTCCGAGCCTTTTATGGAAGTGGATGGACGATTGAATACCCGGATTGCAAGAACGCCGGTCATCCGTGGAATGGAAGTGAAACGGCAGGGATCCTCCAGAATCGATTTGTTCAAGCTGGCAGATAAGGCATCCGGCGCCATGGAAGTCGGTTTTTATTACAAATCCTTTTATAAATCAAAAGCCCTCTGGAATAAATCGCTTGAACTCATGCGGAAAGCTCCGGGGAATCTGGGAGAAGTGAAGCCCCTATCCTCCAGAGACCGGTTCGAAGCCGTAAATCTGACCCCTGAAGTTCTGGTCATCGGAGGAGGGGCAGCCGGGATGGAGGCAGCGCTTCAGGCGGCATCCGCCGATATCCGGGTGGTTCTGGTGGAGGCCGAAGCATGGCTTGGAGGATTTTTCTCTTTTCAGAAATCAGGAGATTCCCGCCGGATCGGCGATCTTGCCGCGCAGGTCCGAAGTGAAGAAAAGATCACTACCCTCACCTCAACCACTGCCACGGCAATCTATCCGGAAGGGATTGTCATGTGCACCCGGATATGCCGGCCCGAAGAGGGAGTTTTCGAGCGCCTGTATCTGATCCGACCTAAAACCGTTATTGCGGCCACCGGAGCCATGGACCGCCCCCTCATCTTCAACCAGAACGATCGCCCCGGAATCCTTCTCCCCCAGACTGCCCAACGCCTGATTTACTTATACGGAATCAAACCCGGCGAAACCGCCCTGGTTGCCGGCGGGGACGATCAGACCCACCGGGTCGCTCTGGACCTTTCAACCGCCGGAGTCAAGGTCCTTGCGGTTTGCGATTCCAGATCAAAGGGACTTCCCGGAACCTTGGAAGGCCGGTTGAAAGAAGAAGGGATCGAGCTTCTTTACGGCTGGACACTCTCAGAGGCTTTAGGAAAGCAACAGGTCACCGGCGCTGAAATCCGCGAAATCGAAGGGGCCGGAGTCGAGACCTTCAAGCTTGATCTTATCGTTGCGTCTTCAGGGCGAACGCCCCTCTTCAAGCTCCTTGCTTTGACCGAAGGCCGGATGGTCTATCACCCTGACCTGGGGTTCCACCTTCCGGATCGACTTCCTCCAGGTTTCTTCGCTGCCGGCCGTCTTCTCGGACACGAATCCGTTTCCGCAATCCAGGCGCAGGGGCGACTCGCCGGAGCCCTTGCTCTGGCCTACCTCGGATACGACACCGGAACTCAAATCGATGATTCAAGAAAGAGCCTGGCAGACTCGCCTCCGATCGCCCCCAATCCCCGACGCATACCGGCCATGGGTCAAAAAAAGGACCGGCGCTTCATCTGCCTGGGAAATGATGTGACTGAAAAAGAGATTGATGCCGCACTTTCGGAAGGGTTTGATTCCACTGAGATGATCAAGCGGTATACCACCGCCACCATGGGAGCCGAGCAGGGTGCTCTCTCCCAGGCCAACTTCCTCGATTATCTCGCTTCGGTCAAACCCGATACCCTGGGAAATCAGAAACTCTTCACCCCCCGTCCGCCCATTGTCGGGGTTCGACTCGGGGTTCTGGGAGCCGGCCTGCATGACCTTCCCCGCCGGCCGCCCCTTCATTTGATTCAGATCCAACAAGGCGGCGTCCCGATCCGGACCGGGCCGTGGATCCGGATTGAACATTTCGGGGATCCGGAATCCGAATCGCTTGCCGTCCATCAAACCGCAGGTCTTTGCGATGTTTCAACTCTGGGAAAATTCAGGGTCTTCGGGCCTGATGCAACGGCGCTTTTGAATTTCATCAATACCCGGAGTCTGAACCGTCTGGAGAATCACCGGATCCATTATTCGGTTTCGTGCAATGAAGAAGGGGTCATCATTGATGACGGGGTCATTCTCAAGCAGAATGAAAATGACTATTATGTCACCACAACCACCGCCCGGGGTCCGCTGGTCAGGGAATGGTACCTGAGATGGTGCCGGGAATTCGGCTGGAAGGCATGGGTGGTGGACATCACCGACGCCAGAGCCGGAATGAACCTGACCGGCCCGTTATCCAGGGAGATCCTTTCCAAATTGACATCCCGGGATATCTCCAATTCCGCACTTCCTTACATGCACTGGGTTGAAGCTGATGTCGCCGGAGTCTCCTGCCTCCTGCTTCGCATGGGATTTATGGGAGAACTCTCCTATGAAATCCATCCCCCTTCCGGGTTTGCCGAACATCTCTGGAAGGCGATCATCTCCGCCGGAAAACCTCTGGGCCTGAAGCCGGTCGGACTTGACGGCATTCTCCTCTGTCGACTGGAAAAAGGGCACCCCCTTCCCGGCCTCGATATGGATGGGAATACCACCCTGTATGAAGGGAATTATGGCTGGTGTATCGACACAGACCGTAAAGAGATGGCGGGAGGACCCATGCTGAAACTTCTCAAAGGGGAGCCTTTTAAAAATGTGGTGATCGGCTTTGAGTCAGACGGCCGGATCGATCTTACCGACGGAGACCTGGTTGTTGAAAATATCAGACGCCTGGGATATGTGACCTCTGTCCGCTACAGCCCTTTTCTCGGGAAAACCATCGGGCTGGCCCTGGTCAAACCGTCTCCGGGCATAACTCCCGGAGGAAGCATCATGCTTCAGCACAACCGGAGACCTGTCCGTGCCCGGCTGGTAAAACCCCCGTTTTTTGACCCCAAAGGTCGGAGGATGAAAGAATGACAGCACCTGCAAGCCCGGTAACTTTTCCCGAATGGGCCGGAAGACCGATAGTCGAAGAAATCGACGGCCGACCGGTTATAACCGGTTTTGATCCTCCGGATTTTGATGTGGAAACCGGTGTTACTGACCTTTCCCACAGGCCCAAAGCCGTCGTGAACGGACATGTGGCGGTAACCGAAATGAATCTTAAGATCGGAGAAGCGAAGTGGAATACGGATGCGTATTTTGCTGTTCAAGCGCCTGATGAAGGATGGATCTTTGATTTATCCGGACCCGGGATCCCCTCATGGAAGAAACCGGCATTCACGGATATGACTCATGCCATGGTCCTCTTCGCGGTATGGGGGATTGGTGCGAAGGATCTTCTCCAGCGCTTGGTC
>JBFMEI010000143.1:0-5908 GCA_040753295.1 Thermodesulfobacteriota bacterium
TGTGTCCCGTATATCCATAAACAAGGCCGATGAACGCCTCCCATCTCAGATCCGATTCAGCGATGTTTTCCCTCCGATCCGAATAATAGGAGAAGAGGTATCTCCAATACGGCTTGTTATATTTCAAGGCTGCCCGCCTGAAATCCGCCAGGTGCTGATATGAACTGTTCGTCCAGGTATATGCATCATAACAGACCACATCGCCGTCCATATACTGGCCGTAATGTTCAAGCATCTGATTGACATCCGGAGCTAAAAACGAAAAATTCAAGATCAGCAGCGCATTGGGATCATAAGCCCGGATCGCTTTAAATCCGGTGTCATAGGATAAAAATTCCTGCATGCTTCTCGGCTCATCTCCGATCTGGTATCCGATTCGTCCGGCGGCGTTTGCCGGATACCCCCCGATCAGCGTTCCGGTAGCCGGGCTTGTGCCGTCCGGCCGAACCCAGGAAACAAACCTGAAATTCGGATGCCCTGCCGCCGCCCATCCGTTCATTTCATTAGGCAGGCCGGTTTCCCACAAATGAACCGCAGTTGCACCGAAGTTGCTGAAATAGTCGTTCACATAGAATGCCGGGGGAGATCCCATGGAAACGGTGAGGCCACTGATGAACATGCCGTTTTTTCGAACCCACAAAAGGCCCCGGGTCATGGGAGGTGGATTCCATCCTGAATCCGGGGGGTCAATTTTCACTTCAAAGCATCCATAAATCAAAATCAGACTCAAGATTAAAACAAAACCGTGCTTTCCGGTTTGAATCATTTTCGTCACCCCCTATAGCCGCGCAGCTTTCAAATCAATGCTCAGATGATACAGTTCGGATTCTTTATCAAACATCACATGAAACCCCAGTCGCCTCCCCAGCTTTCGCATATAAATGTTATCGGGGAGAACAGCCCCCCAGACTTTTTCAATTCCCTGCTGTTTTGCGATCCGCAGCGCATTCAGCAGCAGAACGGCGCCGATCCCTTTCCCTTGCCAGGGATCGCCGATAACGATTGCAAATTCGGCGTCTCTTCCATCCGGATGTGAAATGATCCTGGATACTCCCAGAATCCGATTCTTCCCAGGCTCCTCGGGAAATGCAATCAAAGCAATCTCCCGGTCATAATCGATCTGTGTGAAACGGGCCAGCATCTCGGGCGTCAGTGACCTGACATGACGAAAAAAACGAAAATAGATCGTGGTTGGAGACAACGTATTGAACAATTCCACAAGAAGAGGGGCGTCTTCCGGCTGGATAGGGCGGACAAAAATCTTTTCTCCTGTCCGTGTTTCCTCATGCCGTTCATGATGGACAGGATAGGGGCTGATGACCAGGTGTTGCGGACAGGGTTTTCCGCAGGGTTTAAGTATTATCCGGGAGTCCAGCACGATAGGGGTCCCGTTTTTAACCGTAACAGGATTCATATCCAATTCTGCAATTTCGGGAAAATCCATGACAAGTTGAGCCAGACGAACAAGGATTTCTTCAAGAAGCTCCATCTTAGCGGCCGGTTTGTTACGAAATCCCTTAAGAAGATGAAATGCCTTGGTTTCCTCCATAAGCCGGGATGCCAGGAGACGGTTCAACGGCGGAAGCCCGATAGCGCGGTCTTTTAAAACTTCCGTGAAGATACCCCCCATTCCAAATAAAATAACAGGACCGAAATTATCATCCCGTTTGGCTCCGATGAGGATTTCATAATCCGGGTGATCGATATAGCGCTGGAGTGTGACGCCGGAGACAACGGCATCCGGCCGATAGAGTCGCACGTTTTCCAGAATTGTTGAATAGGCAATACGCACATCCTGTTCGGATCTTAAATCCAGATGAACACCCCCGACTTCCGTTTTATGGGTGATATCCGGTGAAAGGATCTTCATGACCAATGGATATCCCATATTTTTTGCTATTTTAATCACTTCTTCTTCAGATGAAGCAATTTGAACGGGATTCGGTTTAATTCCATAAGACTCCAAAATCTCCCTGGCGATCTCTTCAGATATGACTCCATCATGATTTGCATTGAAGCCCTTCTCGATAAGATCCGCTGCCCTCGCCCGGTCGTATTTGATCTCTGTAGAAAACCGTGGGGGGATCTCCCGGAGAAGCTCCAAATTCCGGGAATAGGACACCATGTAAAGAAAGGCGCGAACCGCTTTTTCCGGAGTTTCATAGGTTGGAATCCCGGCCTGATTCAGGATATCCACCCCTCGGGCCATCGCCTTTCCTCCCATCCAGGAGGTAAATACGGGAATGTTCTTTCCGGAAACCGATTTCACAATCGATTCGGCCACATCTCCAGGATCTGACAATGCCTGAGGAGCCATGATCACCATGATGCCGCCGATTGTTTTATCTTTTGCACACGCTTCAATGGTTTTGACAAACCGGTCTGCGGTCGCATCTCCCAGCATATCAATGGGATTACTCCTGCTCCAGTACTGGGGAAGGATGGTATCAAGCACCTTCAGCGTCTCGGGTTTGAGAGGAGACGGTTCTGTGCCGAAGCGTGCCAGGGCGTCTGCGGCCATGACCCCGGGTCCCCCGCCGTTGGTGATGATTACCAGGTCGGAAGTTTTAGGCCTGGGTTGTTTGGCCATCAGCTCCGCACAGTTAAAAAGCTCCTCAATGGTATCGACCCGGACAATTCCGGCTCTTTTAAATGCGGCATCAAATACCGCATCCTCTCCGGCCATGGCCCCTGTATGGGAAGCCGCAGCTCTGGCGCCGGCGGCACTTCTACCTGATTTCAGAACCAGAATGGGTTTAACCCTTGAAACCGCCCTGGCTGCACTTAAAAATTTTCGGTGACTGGTCAGGCTTTCGATATACAAAATAATGCTCCCGACCTTCGAATCGTTTCCAAGGTAATCAATCATGTCCCCGAAATCGACATCCAGCATGGAGCCCATGCTGACAAAATGACTGAAACCGATATTCTCCTGAAAGGCCAGATCAAGGATCGCCGTGCAAATGGCACCGCTCTGCGATACAAATGCAAGCCTTCCGGGCTTGGGCATCTCCGTGGCAAAAGAGGCATTCATCCGCTGGAGCGGATGGATGATCCCCAGGCAATTCGGGCCAAGAATCCGGAGGCCCCCTTTCCGGGCATTATTTCTTATTTTTTCCTCTATTTTTTTCCCCTCTTCCCCGATCTCCTTTCCACCGGCAGAAATAATGACGGCTCCTCCTGCTCCTGAAGAAATACAGTCATTAATGATATCAGGAACATACCGGATCGGAGAAGCGATTACGGCAAGATCGATGGAGGTTGTCGTGTCGGCCAAGGAAGGAAACGCCTCTATTCCGAATATCGTTTTATATTTCGGATGGATGGGAATCAGATCCCCCTCAAAGGCGCCATCCACCAGATTTTTCATCAGCGCATGCCCGATGCTTCCTTTTTTTTCACTGGCACCGATGACGGCAATCGACTTCGGATAAAAAATTCGATCCAGGTTATAAAGCCCCATAACGATTCTCCAGCAATGGGTTCACCGGTTATGAGAGATGGGAACGGATATTTACCATTCCCTCAAGATTGAAATGCTTGATCCGACTATAGGTTTCAACAATATGACATGCCCTTTGGTTTAACTCAAGAGGCTCTCCCGTTATCTGGGCACGAAATCCGACGTAGAAGGGGCCGAGCTGAATCTTTTCTCCGCTGTAATGATTGTGGATTTCAGTATAGGGATGGGCGAACATCCACCTCATCTGCATATTGGCCATGGAATCTTCAGGCATCTGCTTCATAAATTCCTCCAACTCCCGGATATCGGAATCGACCAGGTTATTCCATCCAAGGATAAAATTGCCGTTCACTTTAAGGCCATGTGCTTGACAGATGTTAAGAGTCTCAAGCATCTCCGCGGTTGTTGTTCCCTTTCCGGCTTTCTGAAGCATCCGATTCGATGGAAACTCGATCCCCAGCCCGATCGTCATTGAAGGCAAATTTTCATTTCGGTTTTTTAGTACGGATTTCAATGCATTGTTTTCCGGTTCTGCAGGTCTCATGAAGACCCGGTACTCCAGATCTTCTCTCACAGGAAGGATCGGAAAAAGCTCCCGGATGTGGGCCGGGGTTAACGATCCTGTGTTAAGACGGACGAGCTTTCTTCCCTGATGAATCAGACCGGCAAATTCAAAATTAAACCGGCTTCTCTTTCTAAACCACCCTCCGGCATGCAATGCGATATTGCAATAAACACATTTTTTCCAGTAACACCGGTTATCGAGAGTATAGGAAAAATAGATGGGACTTGATGAAGGGATTTCTTGAGGAATATCAAGCTTCCAATCTTCTGAAAAATTCCGAATCCCGAACCAATCCTCCACGCTTTTCCCGGTAAATCTCAAGTTGGAAGGCATAGGAGTTCCGGGGAGAAGCTGAAAATAGACGGGATTCCAGATATTTCCTTTATCGCACTGCTCCGAAGCCACCGGCCCGCCGACGACAAAATTGACGTCAGGATATTCTTTTGCCCAGATATAGGACTGATAAAGGTGATTCAAATAGACGGCGGAAATATATACAGTTCCTCTGGTGATGGGAAGAGGCCGGTCTGAATAAATCGATTCATCATACCATTTATTCATGTCTCTTTCATGGGTGATCCAGAAAAAGTCACCGTTCCGCCTGCAAAGATCGTAGGTATCGGAGAATCCATTACAAAGATCAAAGTAAGACTCTTTGACCGAATTATAGAACTGCAGAAATACTCTATCCGCCATTTCGACTCCCCCCGGCATGTTTTGCAACAACATAAGAATATAATTCCAGAAAACAATAGATACAACAGGATAACACGGTATCGTCCTTGATTTCCAAGGCATGATGACTATTATTTCTCCGATACGAGTTTTTTCAACTCATTACAACCTGAATTGAGCAATCGTTGACTGAATATCGATTTTGGAGAACCGCATCATGAAGAATGAAGCTGCCGGAACAGCAAGCGTGGAATTTACCCTGGAATGGAAAAGCGACTCAGCCCTTCATCGGGATCGGATATTTGCACCTAAAATCAACTTCTGGAGGGACCTCTTTCCAAAGGATATGGAGATCCCGATGAGTCTGGCCCGGAAAGGAGAAATCATAACCCGGCAATATGATTCCGGGGAAATTACTAAAGTACGCGACGATCAAGAAATCTTGACGATTTCCAGATCCGCCTTCAATAGAAAATTTCGTAACGGGAATATTGAACCCCGGATCGGTTTTTTTTATCCAAGAGGGGTTATTGCTTCAGCAATCGGATCTTTTCCTCAAGATGTCCGGCCTTTCAGAATTGTGGGAAGTGCTGCCGATTCCCTTACCATCGATCTGAATCCTCCGCTTGCCGGGATTCCGCTGATGCTCTCTGCAAAAATCCTGGATCGAACGATTGTAAAGGATGAACGCGGGGGAAGCTTGAACGTAATTTCCGAAATCGTTACTGAAAACGGCCCTGGAATGCAGGCATCTCTGAACGGATCCGAAACGGATTTTTTCTCTATCTATCCGTTCACCCGGGAGGTGGAAGAAAATGATGCGAGCTTTTATAAAAACCCGAGATTTGTTCAGCATTTAGATGAAACCGCCATCGGACATGTGACCGGCATTTACGAGAATCTTCTTCGGCCGGGATCACAAATCCTTGATCTGATGACGAGCTGGGATTCTCATCTTCCCGCATCCTTTGAAGACATTACTGTTGCAGGCCTCGGAATGAATACGGAGGAGCTTTCTTCAAACAAACGGCTTTCACGTCGTATCATTCACGATTTGAATCTGTCTCCAGAGCTGCCTTTCAAGAATGAGGAATTCGATGCCGTCATCTGTACGGTTTCAGTCGAATATCTGACCCGCCCTATCGAGGTCTTCAAAGAAACCGCAAGAGTTCTGAAAAAAGGAGGTGTTTTCATCAACACGTTTT
>JBFMEI010000144.1:0-5907 GCA_040753295.1 Thermodesulfobacteriota bacterium
TCTTCTCCGGGTGTCGGAGAAATTCCCAGTCAGGTTCGGATTACTCTGCATATTCGCCGATCTTTCCTTCTTGCAGGAAGCGATCCACCTGAGAGGCGGTCACTTTACGGGAGAGGAGCTGATTCAGTGCTTCCGGATAAGCGGCTTCATTTTTTCCTTGATCCTCTTTTTTATCCTTTTCCACCGAAAGGGGTCGAATACTCCGTGACGTGTCAGGAGTATCTTCTTTGATGCCGCTGTCGGTAATGCCGCTTAACAGTTTTCCCAGATGATCTTCTCCAGGTTGGGTGGTCCCGGGTTCAGGAGGGGTGGAGGAGACCTTTCCCCGGTAAAGCCATCCTTTTCTTCCGGTTCCTGTAGAAACTTCATACCACCGTCCGTCAAATGAAATCACAGAGAGTTCGGTGCCGAGGCTCAGAATGGCGATGGTCTCGGATGTTGCACTCTTTCCGGCTTTCAATTTAGCGTCATACGAAGAAACCCAGGCTTTTTCAGCAGCCTTGGTTAAGCCGGTAACAAGAGCAAGTGAAAGTAGAATTCCGAATCCGATCCCACGGATACGGTTCGTCAAATGTGACGTTGTCATATTTCGATCCGCCATTCGATTAACGGTAATCCCCCACCAGGGTTAAGCCTCCCCAGTATCCGGGATGCGGGTAACGGTTTTTGACATGAAGGACGGCTTTTCTGAGCCCTTCGGCTTTTACGGTCCGGGTAAACTGTCGATAGAATTCCTTGATCAAGATGGCCGTTGAAATATCGCTGATCCGCCACAGGCTGGAGATAAGCGTATGGGTTCCTGCATAGAGAAAGGCGCGTGAGAGTCCGATGATGTCATCTCCTTCCGTGACTTTGCTCAATCCTGTCTGGCAGGCGGAAAGCACCACCAGATCCGCGTTGATCGTAATCCCAAAAATCTCTGCGGCTTCCAGATTCCCGTCCCTTTCTTCATCTCTGGCAAGTTTAATCGATGAAAAGAGCGGATTCACAGGGTCAAATTCTCCATGGGATGCCAGATGAATTATTCCAAATTTTCCGATATTGTCAACCACCCATTTTTCAGTGGCCCGTTCATGGGTCAAAATCGTGATTTCCGGAAAATTCCATTTAATGGAATAAACCTCATGTTCTGAAAACGGAAGGTCGAATGCCGGATCCCCCAGGTCCGGGTTTCCGATGGCCAGGACCTTTTCTCTTTTTTCAACCCGCCGTTTTTCCAGAGTATATTTAAACACACTGGCGCTTGGAAGGTAAAAGAGGGAAAACCGATCGATAAGGTAACCGTCTTGATCCGAGAGTGTTGCAAAGGATAAATAATGAAGGGTTCCATGAGGAATTATCCCCAGCGTGGTGATGCCGTCAAGATTCGACAGGATCGGTGAGACGAGTTGGTTGAAAAGGAGTTTGGAAATCTCTTCAACAGGTTCAAGGTTCTGAATTCTTCGCCGGTATTCCAGAATCCTCTCCCCGAGAGACTCCCGTTTTGCCGGGATTCGAAACATCCGGATTCCGTTCGAACGAATAACCCAGCATAAGATTTCATCGCTTAAAACATAATAATCAAGGAAGGCCACATTCGGTTCGATCCTGTCGACAAATTCATTGAAATTCACAGGCAGAACTGAAATGAGGGATCCCAGTTGGGGGTTTTGTGACTGAATTTCAAGCATCAAGGTCTCCATCTCGCGGTTGAGGGATGCGAGCAGGAGATCATATCCGGATTTCTCCGAGGCGTTTTGGGCTTGCTGCCGGCGGGTATCGATTTCTTCGATCCGGGCGTTAAGTTTCAATTGCCGCTGATAAAGGTCTTGATCAATGGCCCGATTCAAGGAGAGCCGTTGATTCCCGAGAAGATCGATGAAATTTCTGGACCGGGATCGTTCTGCAATTTCAAACGCTTCCCCGGGCTTTCCGGAGTCGGCCAGAAGTTTGCACAGGGTTTCATACACACTCAGTTTGTCGATTAAAAACGTGTCTTTCAACCGGGAGAGCCGGATGTCCGAACGGATCTTCTCGATGGCTTCAATCGATTGCATCAGAAGAATCCGGGCCTCTTCAGTGTTTTTAATCAACTGCAACCTGGCAAGACCATACAGAGCGCGCCATTCGACTTCCCGCAATGTCATGGAACGGGATAAGGAGAGGGCCTTGGTATATGCCTGGAATGCTTCTCCAGAATTCCCCAATGCCAGATAACAGTCTCCCAAATCGAGTTGGGATCTGGCTTCATTGACCCGATTTCCAATGGCTTCCGCTGTTTCATAGGCACGGGTGAGGAGGGAGAGTGCCTGTGAAAAATCTCCCATTTTCATCAGGGTAACCCCTTTGTGGCGGTAATCATAAGCCAAAGCCCATTTTGACTTCAATCGTTCGTCAATGAGAAGGGCATGGTCAAAAGCCTGGAGAGCATCCGGATATCGCCCCATCTCCCGATAGATGAATCCGATATTATTGAGTGTGCTCGCGATCTCGTCTTTCCGGATATTCGACTGTTCAGCGCGGATGAGCGCATCCTTCAGCTCGGCAAGGGCTTTTTGATGATCCCCCAAAGCCCACCACAACAAGCCTGCCGTATTCAATGAGACGACTTCCATCAACGGAAGGCTCTTCTCTCGGGCGATTCGAAGGGCGATGCGTTGCAGGGTAAACGCATCTTGATATCTTGCCTGAAACCATGCATTGTTTGCCTGTTCAATGACAATTTTTGCATAAAGCTGAGGGTTTTCTGCTTCGGGGCCGATCTGCCGGAGTGCTTCCTCATAGCTTTTTTCAGCCTGAATAAAATCTCCAAGAAGCCTCAGACACCTTCCGATATCCAGGTGGGATTGAGCGATTTCCGACTTCATGGATTTCCCGGATCTGATCTCCTGGTATAAAACAAGGGCTTTCCGATAATTTTCAAGGGCCATGGGGTAGTTACTCAGCCTCAAATCATAAATTCTTCCCATGTTTGCATATTGCCGCGCCAGAAGTTCATTCTTTTCAACGGTCTTGCTCAGGGAGACCGCGGATTGAAAAAAGGTGAGCGCTCTCTCATAGTCGGTTGTCTGTTCGGCAACCGCACCCAGCCCTGAAAAGACTTCGATTTGCTTGGGAGTGATTTTCAAAGTTTCAAACATTTTCAGGGATCGACTTAAGGTGGCCGCGGAATCGCTGAACCGTTCAAGCCGGGCCTGAAGAAATCCGAGCCGGAGGAGCGCTTCCGCATGGTCTGCAGTTCCAGGGTTGTTCGTTTCAAGCCATCCCAGCAACGCATCGGCATGACGGAGGGCTTTGATGTGGTTTCCGGAAAGATGGGCGCTTTCACGGGCATATTGATAAAGAACCGGAAGATGGAGATGAAAGGGTTTCGATTCACGTGCCAGC
The DNA here is from genome assembly GCA_040753295.1 of Thermodesulfobacteriota bacterium. Taxonomy (GTDB): domain Bacteria; phylum Desulfobacterota; class Desulfobacteria; order Desulfobacterales; family UBA2156; genus RBG-13-49-15. Next base: position 3,367 of record JBFMEI010000144.1, read on the forward strand.
AGAATGGCATTTTCAAAATCCGTCAGGGCTTCTGAATGGAAGCCCCTGTCAAAAGCGGTTTTTCCTTTTTCCACATAAGTTTTAAACCGGCTTTGAACAAACCGCTCTGCTTCAGACGAAGTGATTCCAGGGCTTCCCAGAATGAACCAGCCCTGATCGGAATTGACTTCGGACCTGCTCTGTTGAAACGCCTCCTGAATGGAGAGGTGAGGATAACGGCTTAAAAACAGACGGATAAACGATTCTGAATTTCCGAGGCCAGCCGGCAGAATAACGCTGGGGCAACCGAAAATGGAAAAAAGATGGCCGATCAGGTCGGCATCTTCAAGAGATGCTTTGGAGAGGATGGAAAGAGACGCTTGGGAAAGACGGCCTAAGAGCTCAAAGATCTCGGTTCGTTTTCCGTTTTGAAGGGATATAAAAAGAGACGGAGACGCCGATTCCCCCTGTCGCGTTGGAATTCGATGAGACATGAAGACCGGCGAGGAGAGGATTAAGGTATGAAATCCCCTGGCGAATCGATCCGGCTCCAATTCGAATAATCCGTTTTCCATTACCGCGTTATCCAAACGGAAGGCATCCGGATCCGGGTAAGTGAGAACCGACCGCTTAAAGGGTTTTTTATTGCCGACCGATCTTTTGAAATGAGCGGCGTTCAAAGCGATTGAGGCCGGATGCATCTTCCGGATCTCATGAATGGGTAGCTGGTCCGGAAAATCATAGGAGAGGATCATGGATTTCCCGGAAGGGATTTGGATCCCGGATATTCCATCTGAGAGCGATTCTGAAAGGGAAAGAGCCATTTGATCTTGGCTGATGGAAAAGACGACCATAGCCGGCCGGGAATTACTCGCATCGGGCATCAACGGAAAGAAGCGCAGAAAGAGCTCGTTTTCAGAAAGGATTTCCATAAGATCGACCGCCTCCACCGTCTCGGGTCCGAAAATGCTGAGGAGACTATATTCCGGATCCTCTTTCCCCTCAAAGCGAAACCGGTCTCTGAGCTCCCGGTAACGGAGAATATGACGGTGATATTCCGCAAGCCGGGCATTTGAGGCGTTCTTTCCAACATATGCTTCAGCAGCGGATTCGGCCGCTGAAGCCGTTCCGGCCAGCAGGATCCCCGTTTCTTGAAGGTGACGGTTATTCCAGGATCTGATAAATTCAGGAAGGTTTTCGCCATTTTTACCGACAAGCGCTTGAAGCCGATCCTCAGCGATCCGAAGCTGCCGCTCCGAAAAGACGCGGCTTGGATCCTGAGAAGACAAGATCTCCTTTTTAAGGGCATCGATTCGGTCGATCAACTCGGCAGCTTCGCGGAAAAGGCGCTGTTGGGATTCCGTGAGCGTATTGATAAGAGCGGCGATCCGATGATACCGCTCAGCTTCGGATATCCGTTCAATCCAGTTGAACGCTTCCTCAGTCTGATTCCGCCGAATCAGCTCGAAGGCTTTTTCTCCAAGGCCGTAAATGATCTCTCCTTTACCGCATCCGGCGCGGAGGAATGTGATCGACTCCAGAAGATTCAGGGCATCCTCAAATCGCCTCAGGCCGATCAGCGCCCGCCACTGGAGGTCGGGAAGAAGTCCGTTCGTTGAGGCCGTGAGTGATTTTTCATACAGGATCTGCGCGTTGGGGTCATCACCGAAGAGACGGGAAACAACCGCCAGATTCAAGTAGAGGGAGGATAATGCCGCCATCTCTTTTCGTGTCGAATTCATTTCTCCTTCTTCCAGAATCCGGATCCCTGCTGCAAAATGAAGAGCCCCTTTCTGTAAATATCGTCCCCTCAAACCGGAGTTCAATAAATCCGACGGGGGGAAGCTTTGGGCCTGGATTGCAAAATAGACTCCCAGGGCGTTACGGTACTCAGCCTGAATCGATTTGGAAGGGGCAAAACCCGGCTGAGAAAAGAGAAGAAGGATTTCGGCATCAAGGAGTTGAATCTCCCTGCAAAGCCGCTCCTGCAGCGATCTGTTTTCATGAATCAGGGAGACGGCTCTGGTCATGTTCATGATGCTTGTGGCCGCACCGGTTGCATTCCTGATCTGCAGAGATAATTTGGCCGATTGCTTAAAATGATCGGCGGCGCTCTCCCAGTCTCCGCCGGCGCTTTCAAGATGTCCGGATCGATGATGGAGCAGGGAAACGCCGAAGGCATCCCGGTCTGAAATCATCCGGGCGGCTTCATAGCGGGCGAGTTGTTTCTTCAGTGCGCTCTCCGCTTCAGTCAGGTCCCCCAGTTCGATGCCGATGCGTTGAATAAATGCTTCTGCCAGGCGCTGCTCCTGCTCCTTTGTAAACCCTTTGCCTCCGGCAGTTGTATCCCCTTCATCGATTCCCATTTTAAAATCGATCCTCTTGAACGATTTCAAATCATGTTCCGTCGGTTTGGGCACTCCATAGCGATTCAGGAGGGAGATCACATCCAAAAAATCGGATCCGGCCTTTTTTAATTCTTCATATTTGCCTTCTCCGGAAAGGGTGGTTGCCTGTTGATAGCGGTTGTAGGCGATGGATCGTTTGTTCTTGGCAAGATTT
>JBFMEI010000145.1:0-5898 GCA_040753295.1 Thermodesulfobacteriota bacterium
TGCCACGTGTATCGCTTCTCTGAATCCGGATGCGGTTTGGGACCGGTGGAAAATCCCCCATGATTGATGAACCCACAGCAAAGCAGGCATCCCTTATCGCCTGCGGCACGTGTCGACTCCTTTGTCGAGTCCCGCCCGGCCTTGAAGGGGAGGCCCTGGAATGCCCCCGGTGCGGCGCGCATCTTCATTTCCGTAAACCCAACAGCATCAGCCGGACCTGGGCCCTCATCCTGGCATCGCTTGTTCTGTATATTCCGGCCAACCTGCTTCCCATTACCAGAATCACTTCCTTTGGAAATACCCAGTCCGATACGATTATCAGCGGAGTGATCTATTTTATTCAGGCCGAAATGTGGCTGATTGCCGCAGTAATTTTTACCGCCAGCGTGCTGATTCCCATCATGAAGCTGGTCATTTTGGGTTTTCTCCTCATCTCCATCCGGTATCGTCCCGGATGGAAGCCGAAAGACCGGACGCGCCTTTATCGCCTGATCGAAGGGATCGGAAGGTGGTCCATGGTGGATATATTCGTCGTAACCATTCTGGTGGCACTGGTTCAGGTCGGAAGTGTGGCCCGGATTGAGGCAGGCCCCGGGGCTATCTTTTTTGCCGCGGTGGTCATTCTGACCATGTTCGCCTCCATGAGCTTCGATCCCCGATTGATATGGGACAATCAGAAGAACCCAAATTTAATGGAGAATTCAAATGGATGAAAAGATCCCGGTGGAGGAAGATCCTTCTGAAGTTCCGGATGCCCTGGTATTTGACCGCAACCGCTCGATTTCCATCGTCTGGATCATTCCGATTATCGCCCTGGTTGTCGGGGGATGGCTGATTTATAAAGCGATTTCAGAAAAAGGGCCTCAGATCACCATTACGTTCAAAACAGCCGAAGGGCTTGAAGCGGGGAAAACCAAGATCCGATACAAAGAAGTCGAAATCGGTCTGGTTAAGGAGATCCGGGTCAGCAAGGACTTAGCTCAAGTCATTGTAAAGGCTGAACTGGTCAAAGAGGCAACCCGCTGCCTGACTGAAAATACACGCTTCTGGGTGGTTCGGGCTAGAATTACGGCGAGTGCTGTTTCAGGACTTGGGACCGTATTTTCAGGAGCATATATCGATTGTGATCCGGGAAATCCAGGAAAACCGACGACGGAATTCACCGGACTTGAAGAACCTCCCATCATTGTATCCGGAATGGAAGGAAGCCACTTTACCCTTGAAGGAGAGCGTAAGGGATCTCTTGAAATCGGCGCACCGGTTTATTATCGACAGATTAAGGTCGGGGAGCTGGTTTCATTCCATTTAAATAAAGACGGCGGAAAGATTCTCTTTACCATTTTTATCCATAAACCCTATGATCGGTATATCGGCAAACCGACTCGATTCTGGAATGCCTCCGGGATCAATTTTAAAATCGACGCCCAGGGCCTTCGGATCGATACCGAATCGATTGTCTCAATGCTGGTGGGCGGAATTGCATTCGATAATTTTGAGAGTCAACTCCCTTCAACCGAGCCTGACGGAAAAGCGGATCTCTATCCTCTTTTTGCCAACCGTGAAGCGGCAAAAGAAAAAATTTACCAGGTTAAAAGCTACTGGAGTCTTCATTTCAATCAACCGGTTCGCGGTCTTTCTCCGGGATCACCGGTGGAATTGAAAGGGATGAAAATCGGGGAGGTCATTGACGTCAAATTGGAATTTGATCCGGAAAAGAAAGAGTTCGATATCCCGGTGCTTGTGGAACTTGAGCCGGAGCGGGTCTCTTTCAGGGGAGAGATTCCCAGTGAAAAGATCCGGGAAAAGATCATGGATTTTCTTGTGGAAAAAGGGTTGAGAGGGCAGCTTCGAACCGCAAGCCTGATCACCGGTCAGCAATATATAGCCCTCGATTTCTTTCCCAATGCCAAACCCGAAAGCATCGACCGGAAAAGGAAGTTTCCTGCAATCCCAACCGTTCCGGCACAGTTCGAAGAGATCGGTTCAAAGGTGACGCAATTCATCGACAAGCTGGATCGGATTCCCTTTGAAGATATCGGCAAAGAGATCCGGGAGACCCTGTCGGATGTTCGAGGACTGACGAATACTCCGGTTCTTTTTGAAACTCTGAATTCTCTTAAACAGGTATTGACTGAGCTGCAACTCCTGATTTCAGGCATGAGGACCGAACTTTCACCGGAACTCAAGGGAACGCTGAACCAGGCTCAAAAATCTCTACGTGCTGCAGAAGAGATCCTGCAGGCAGACTCTGCTGTCCAGCAGAGGGTTCGGACAACTCTCACCGAAATTGCAAACGCGGCACGATCGCTCCGAATTTTAGCGGATTATCTGGAGCAGCACCCGGAAGATATTCTGAGGGGAAAAGGGGGGAATTAATGCGACATATCTTAAAACAGATGCATGCTGTTCTTTTGTTATGCACCGGGCTGTTGTTGCTTCCGACCGGTTGTTTCCGTTCGCCTTCAACCGCACGGCTTTATGCCCTAAGCCCTATTGAACATTCCAGAGAGATCACGAAAGTCTCCTCAGGAGTAACGGTGCTTCTCGGACCGGTTGTCATTCCGAGCATTATCGACAGGCCGCAGCTCGTCGTTCGCTCAAAAGAGAACCGGATCCAGATTTTTGAAGAGAGCCGATGGGCGGGCTCGTTCAAGGAAGACATCATCCGGGTGCTGGCCGAGAACTTGAATATTCTGATGTATAAAGAAGGGATCAGTGTGTTTACGGATGAGTTTATTATAAATCCGGCATTCCATCTTGCCGTAACCATCAACCGGTTTGACGGGAGTGCCGATGACCGTGTCCGGCTGAATGCCGCATGGATGATTCGGGATTCGAATTCAAAAGCCGCTCCTTCAGTGAACTTGTCTTCAATCGAAGAACCGGTCCGGGAATCCGGAATCGAAGCCCTGGTTGCAGCCGAGAGCCGGGCGCTCTCTTCACTGAGCCGCGAAATTGCCCGGGAATTGATCCTTCTGCGCGACAAATTTGGAAAATGAAAGAGGGGTCATCATTGGCTCGTGATTCCGGATACCCGTGCGGATAGCCGTTTGGCACAATCCGGACAATAGAGATGATGTTCCTTCACATCCGGATGATGAAGCATCCGGGAATGGGCTGATTCAAGGAATTTCGGCGTAGCAAACCGTTTCCCGCACCCCTCGCAGACAAGAAGGGGATGTCTGCCGATGATCTCATCGCGGATTGAAATGATCCGCAGATTTTCTTCATCTCTTAGCGAAATAATATGAGTCGGGCAGATATTGACGCAAGTCCCGCATCCGATGCATCGACCTTCAACAGGAGCAATGAGACGTCGCCTGTCCCGAGATATCAGTTTTAATGCACCGGCTCCGACAATATCCCGGCAAACCCGCTCACATAACAGGCACCGGATGCATCCGTCCGGAGCCGGATCCATGGGAATGGAAAAATCTTTGGCCAGTTGAATGAGACGTTCGGCCTGTGGTGCCTGCTTCAATAATCCTTTCAGGGCTTTTTCCCTTGCGGATTTCACCGCAGCGGTTTCTGTCCAGACAATAAGTTCATTTTCGATGGTGGTAATGCAGGCCCTTCGAATTTCAGGAGGACGGCTCTTGAAGACAACCTCCACCGCACACAATCGACAGACTCCGATCCCCTTTTTCAGCGCCGGATGAAAGCAGAGCGACGGAACAGGGATATTTAAGGATCTCAGGAGACCCAGAAGAGGGGTCCCCGGGGATGCATGGTAATCCCTCCCATTGATGACAAGAGTAATCAATCGACTCCTCGCATTAGGATCCATCAGGACCCTTCTTCAAGAAGGCGGAGACAGTCTTGCGGAAATCGGTCTGTTCCCTTCCCCTCGATACTGACTTCAATAAGGGCATCCGGATCGTTTTTACTCATATCCGGATCGGTAATGATTCCATGAAATCCGATATACTGATTCATATGATCGCCCCATCCTTCATCCTGGGATTTACGAAAAATCTCAACTTTTTGGCCTTTTCGAAATGCCATCGGGTTTTCCTTTCCAACCTTATGCCGGCATGGTGTCCTGATGCAGTTTTGCTTTTTCCTTTCGTATGCAGACTTCGCAAAGGGAATCCTCTTTATTAGCCGGCTGAATCCCCGTAATCCGTTTTTTCATATATTCGAGAAATGCGGATGTTCCCAAAACCGCATTACATCTTTTGCATCGAATGAGTTTTTGACGGTTCAGAACGGTTCCACAATATGAAAGAAGCCTCTCCCCCCGACGGTCGATGATCCGAATGGCGTCGTTGGGGCAATTTGCGGCACAGGCACCGCAGAGAATACACTTTTCTGCTGTTATTCGAAAATCCGTTATCCCGGATTTATCGAAATTCAGATATCCGAATTTCAGGGCATTGATTCCCATCATGTCCCGACAGACTTCGACGCATTTCCCGCAGCGAAGGCAGATGTCGCACCTCAGACATCGCCGGGCTTCTTCACGCACACTGTTTTCAGAATACCCAAGTTCAACCTGCTGAAAAGTGGTATGCCGGCGCTCCATATTCAGCAGGGGCATTTCAGGGCGTCGCAAAGCCATTTTTGTTGCTGCCGGGACCTCGATCCAATCGATTCTTCCCCTCCTTGCCGGGACCGGAGGCATTTTGGGCTGAGGAATTCCGGATAAATATCGGTGGATGGCTTCAGCGGCCCGCTTTCCGGCACCGATGGCCTCTACAACTGTGGCCGGACCGGTGACGACGTCACCGCCTGCAAAGACTCCCGGTATTGACGTCGACATATTCACGGGATCGGTCTGAATGGTCCGTCTTCTGGTCCATTTTATCATTTCCAGATCTTTCAGGCATTCATGATCCACCTGCTGGCCGATGGCTGAAATGATAGAATCCGCTGGGATATGAAATTCACTTCCATCGATGGGAACCGGGAAGAGTCGATTGTCGTTTTCTTTTTTTACGAGTTGGGCATGCAGACAGGTCAGATCCGTAATCCGGCCGTCATTTCCACGGACGGCAAGAGGGATTGTAAGAAAGGAGAATCGGATTCCTTCTTCTTCGGCTTGTTCAACTTCTTCTGAATCGGCGGGCATTTCGGAACGGGTTCGGCGATAGGCAACGGTCACTGACTCGCTCCCGAGCCTGAGGCAGGTTCTGGCTGTGTCAATGGCGACATTCCCTCCTCCGACAATGACCGGATGTTTTCCGGGTATTCGACGGTCTCCTAAGGCCACTCGCCGCAAGAAATCGATGGCCTCAAGCACCTGAGGGTATTCATTTTCGCCTTCGATATTCATTCTGAAAGAACGATGTGCGCCGATGGAGAAAAAAAACGCTTCGAATCCCTCGTTTTTCAGACCTTCGAGTGTGATGTCCTTTCCATAACAGGTGTTGAACCTGAATTCAATTCCCAGGTCTTCCAGCATGGCCACTTCACGATCAATAACCTCCCGCGGCAACCGGTAACGGGGGATCCCAAGCATCATCATCCCTCCGGCGACCGGGAGGGCTTCAAAGAGGGTTACGCCATATCCCTTCAGCGCAAGATAATAGGCTGCCGTCATTCCTCCGGGTCCGGCACCAATGATTGCTACGCGTTTATCTTTTGGCGTCTCCCTGGGCGGATTTTGATATTGGTGGTTTGAGAGTGCATGTTCAGCGGCAAAAGCTTTTAAAAATTTTATGGATACGGGTTTATCGACGCGTCCTCGCACACACATGAATTCACAGGGTCGCGTACAGACCAGCCCGCATATCCATGGAAACGGATTGTCGCGACGGATGATTTCAATGGCTTCAGCATCCCGCCCCAGCCCGATGAGATTGACATAGGTGGGGACATCGATTCCGGCCGGGCATGACATCTGGCATGGTGCCGGAACCAGCCTGACACAGTCTCCGGAAGCGCAGTTGTGAGTGG
>JBFMEI010000146.1:0-5886 GCA_040753295.1 Thermodesulfobacteriota bacterium
GAACCGTATATCCGCCTTTCCTATGCGGAGGCTGTCGATATTTTACGCGCCTCGGGAAAGGCCTTTGAGTTTCCCGTTCAGTTTGGTGTTGACCTTCAAACCGAACATGAGCGGTTTTTATGCGAAGTGCATTTTAAAAAGCCGGTCATCGTTTACAACTATCCCAAAGAGATCAAGGCGTTTTACATGCGTCTCAATGACGATGAAAAAACCGTCGCCGCCATGGACCTTCTGGTGCCACGAGTCGGCGAACTGGTGGGAGGGAGCCAGCGCGAAGAACGCCATGATGTGTTGATACGCCGGATGATTGAAAGCGGATTGAATCCGAAAGATTACTGGTGGTATCTCGATATCCGGAAATTCGGCACGGTTCCCCATTCCGGATTCGGACTGGGGTTTGAGAGGTTTCTGATGATGGCAACCGGTATCACCAATATCCGGGATGTCATTCCATTCCCGAGAACCCCCAAAAATCTTGATTTTTAATTACCCTCCGAACTCCGGATACTTAAGATAAAGAGGTCATGTCTTATATGATCTTTTCAACAGGCTTCATTGCAGTTTGAATTTCTTTTGCTTGATTTCCCTTAAGTCATCAACGAGGAAAACATAATTCTTACCGACTTTCATGTATTTCAATTTTCCTTGTTTGATCCATCTTCGTATGGTGATTTCAGCGACTTCGAGGTATTGTGATGCCTCTTTAATAGTAAACGTGGATGGGATATCATTAAAAACCTCATCATAGGAATAGAAATCCTTTTCAAATCCTTTTCGGGCAATAATGGAAAAAAGCTTTTCCCGTTCTGATAAAGACAAGGCAATGATGTCCCGATAAATTTTATCCGCCCTGTTCATTGTCTAAACTCCTTTTGATATTTCTTGAGATCCCGATAAAAATTTTGATGGGTTCCAATCATAACAAAAACAAGTTCCTCCTTCTGTGTTTCAAAGGCAATCAGATACTCTTGCCGGTGAAATATGAATTTATGAACTTGGAATCCGGCCAAATCGCTTTTTTTTTCTTCGCCGACAACGGGGTTTGAAGTGATCTTATCGACTTCATCTTGAATCGCCAATTGAAAAGGGAAAGACTGCTTCTTAACAAATCTTCTGAATGCCGGTGAAAATTTTATAATCATGATAATTTATATGATAAAATAAATGATCATTATTGTCAACATATTTGATGATGATACCAGGTTTTTATTTTAAATGTAGACGATGTGAATCCTTAATGATGGCCACCGGCAACACCAATATCCGGGATGTCATTCCGTTCCCGAGAATCCCCAAAAATCTTGATTTCTAATCGCTTTCTAATCGCTTTCAGAACCCGTTCCGGATAAACCCCGGCAAGATCGTTCAGCTTTTTTTGGTTTAAAAGATCGAGCTCCAGCTCATCCCCGAAAAGGACCGTTTTCCGGAGATATATCAAATCCAGAACCGCTTTCTCCGGTGTTGCCATGAGGAAACCATCCTGATGCATGACCTTACTTGGGAGGTACAGCCGCTCCATGATTTTCGAATATTCGATAAGGCGCTCGAAGAAAAAATACCCAATGGGAAAGAATTCCTTTCCGTCACTCCCGGCATAAGCCCAGCCTGGACTCTGGCCGAAAAAGACGACCAGCGGCGTGTAACAACATCCGCTTCTGCAATCAAAAACGGTTCCGATTATCTTGTAATCGGACGCCCGATAAGAGATGCAAAAGATCCTGTTTCAGCGGCCGTCAGAACCACGGAGGAAATCGAATAGGCGCTATATAAGTAAAAATCATGCGGCCTTAGCCATGTCAATATTCAGCAGCCATTTCCACACCGGCTGCACGGATATCTTCAGCCCGCTCTTTTCACGTTTTTCTTCCTGATCATATGTCAATATGATCCCGGACTTAAGATCAAGAGCGCTGCATGCCTCAACAATACCGGCCATCTCCCGTTTTTCATTTCGGGAAGTCAGTTCCCAACAGACCTGTATTGCCAGCACAGGCTTGCGACCTTGCAGGGTAATAAAATCGCATTCGTTCTTGTTCTTAAAATAGTAAGTTTCTTCTCCGCGCCGAAACAATTCAATGGCTACTGCGTTTTCAAGAATTCGTCCGCGATTTTCCGAAAAGGGTCGCCCCAGAGCTGCAAAACCATTATCGGTAATATATATTTTTTTCGGATTCATGATTCTTTTGCGGGGCGAAAAAGAAAATTTTTCGTTTGAAATAACAAAAAGTGCCTCAATGAGATAGCTGCAATAATTGGCAATAGTTCGTTTACTGCCGGGCAGATCATTGCTTTTCAACTGCTTTTCAAATCGTGAGATGGAAAATATTGTCGCATAATTTTCCAGGATGTCGTTCATAAGGGCATCAAGAACATACCGAGCCCTAATATTGTACCGTTCGAGGATATCCCTGTAGAAAATAGTTTTAAAATAATTTTGAAGGATCTTCCGTTGCTCCATTCCGGCTTCAGCCATGGCAACTTCAGGAAACCCGCCCTGTTTTATGTATTCATCAAAAGCGGCCAGCATGTTGCCACGAACGGCTGTTTGAACCAATGCCGGGGAATATGAAATATCCCGGAAAAGAAGATATTCCGGAAAAGAAAAGGGAAGCATGAGAATATCTTCATATCGCCCGCGAAGCTCTGTTGAGACTTCACTACTGAGTAGTTTCGAATTGCTGCCTGAAATAATTATTCGGAATCGTCCTCGATTATGGAGGGTGCGGAGCACCCGATTCCAGTCCGGAAGATTCTGAATTTCATCCAAAAAAAGGAAAATAGGGTAATTCCCTGCAATCTGGTGGAATGCCGTTAAAATTTCATCCATAACATCGCCGGTGAGTTTGTCGAGCCGATAATCCTCGAAATCAAGAAAAAGGATCTGCTTTTTCGAATGCCTGCCGTCTTGCAGCAGCTTTTGAATAAGCTGGTACATGAAGCAGGTCTTTCCAGCCCTTCTTGGTCCAACAATGGCTAAAATTCGCTTGAGGCTCTCAAGGTCTGTGACAGGCTGATTCCGGGGAATCAGTGAAGGAAATTTCCATTCTTCCATCCATTCTGCGATTATGGCAAGCAACGCATCTTTTTTCATATTGTTTACCTTTGTAAACAATTTATGTATAAAACGTTTACTTGTCAACTCCAAATATTTTAGACAGGATTATTTTTTCAACACGTCTTTTAGAGTTTTCCCCAGCGCATAAGAGTTAAAAAGTTTGGGCATCATTCCTTTGGAGCCGTATTCATGGTAATTCGACATCACCTCACCGTTGGCGTAACCGCTGAATACGATGGCTTTAACACCGGGATCGTTTTCAAGCAGTATCTTTATTGCTTCTTTTCCTCCCATGCCGCCCGGGATGGTCCGGTCAAGGATGACGGCATCTCTGCGATTTTCGAATATTCGATGACAAACCCGTGATATCGGATTCGGTTCCTTTTTCCGATACCGGGATGGAGTGTAATTGCGGTGCACACCGTTGGGATTTGGATCAGGATGCCGTGGGAATTGAGTGCCCATTCGCAGGAAATATAGGATGGCCTCCTGGCAAAACAAGCCACTTCCTCGACTGACGGCGGCTTCTGATTAAAAAGAACATTCCAGTAAATGGAATTTGTGATCTTTTTTACATATCCTTTTCGTGACGCCCTGTTCAGAAAAACATTATCATGGGCAATCAGCTTCTCGAATTCCAATTTCACGGAGATTTTGCTTCTTTTATCCGAAGGCTGGAAATGGATAAAAGTTTTATATGGCGAGGGGCGGCTTTTTTTCCGTTTTCGAGTATGAGCCTGCTCCAAAATTTGCCACCAGTCGTCTTCGGATCGGATCGGCAGCCGATTCCATCAGCAACTCAACCTGTTCAGTAGATCCCGGAGTTGTCTTATCCTACACTTGCCTTCAATGCGGACACCAGGTCTCTGACGGTTTTAGGAGGGGTCGGAAAATCGGGATTGGCTTCCATCCCGATAGCATTTTCCGGGCAGCCTGAGGCACACAAGGCGCATCCAAAGCACCGGTCGTGATTCACTATGGGGATATTCTCCTTCCCCATGGTCAGGGCTTCGGCCTGGCACCGTCCGATGCAGATTTCACAGGCGGTGCAGATCTCCGGGTCGATGCGGGGCTGGAATCCCGAGTTGAATACCCATCCGGGCTTGGGTTGCTGGAGTACCCTTTTGACGACTTCGCAATGCCACCGGTCACAGTTGCACATAAATTCGATTTCATCCGTGGTGTTGCGGCTCATATGCAGGAGGCCGACTTCCTCGCACCTGTCAAGGAGATTCATTGCCTCGGTTTTGGAGAGTTTTCTTCCTCCGAGCCGTTCGATCATATACTCGGCGGTTTTTCCGAACCACATGCAGACCTCCATGGGCATGTCATGCGTGTCTTCATTACGCAGGTGGGCGGTGTGGCGGCAATAACAGGTCCCAACGCCCACGGTATCGTATTTGTCGATATAGGTGGCTGCCTGATCATAGGTGTGAATGACATTTCCGGCCCGGATGGTCTTTGCGATGGGGATCACGCGGGTTAATGGATACTTGATCGGATCAATCCCTTTAACCGCGTTAAACGCTTTTTTGTAGGCCTGAATCCGATCGGCGATTTTTCGATCACGCTCCGTAATTTGGCCTGGAAGAAATTGATACTCGAAGATCCCGGGCATGAACGGCACACCCCTGTAGTACCGGATTCCTTCCTCAACGAAAGTGGCGCAAAGCCCCTGGTCTGCCATGGACTCTAAAACGGGTTGAACCTCTTTTTCATTGCGGTTCATCTGATGCGCCACCTCGGCGGCGGTTATCGGCTTTCTCGGAAGGGCATTATTGATTTCAGCCTGTTCCGGAGTGAACAGGATCTCCATCAAGGAGTAAAATTCGGGGATATCCAGGCCCGAATAGGATCCTCCTCGGCTTTGCATAACGGGCAGCATGTGTCGATATACCGGGTCTGTCATGGGAATCCTCCTTATGTTTTCATCAGGATCTATACCATGAGCTCAAATCGGTTTGCAACCGACTCATAAAAATCACTTGATAATAAAGGAAAAAATCCGTACCCAGAGAGCGGTAAGTTTTCACCTTAAAAAAGGCATCAACGGAGGCTGTTGTGTTCGGATTCATAGGGGTCTTTATATTCATTCTATTTCTCGGACTCATCATTTTTATAAAAGATGAAACACTCAAATTAAAAATCGTTAAAGCATTCCTCATCCTTGTCCTAGGTGGTCTGGTTATTGCAGGATGCGGCAGCATCCTTATGGGAATTCTCGAAACCCTTCAAGGAAAAATGGACGGAGTCGAGCTTCTGCTCCAGATTATCATGGGTTTTGTATTTATGGGAATTGGAGGGATCCCGCTTTATCTCTTTTTTATATCACGAGAGGCTGCCATTAGAAGGCTTGAAAGGCGGAAAAAGAAGTATCCGGATGCGCCGTGGATGTGGGTGGATCACTGGTCGACAAAAAGTATTGTATACTCGGGTAAAGGTCCGATCGGTTTTGGTTGGGTTGTTCTATTGGTGATGACCGTCGGTCTGGGGGCCGTTTCTTATGTAAATCGGGAAAAAATATTTTCCAGATTGGAGGGGTCCGGTTTTGAGGTTATTCTCTTTTACTCGGTGTTTTGCCTTATTCTTTTTCTTGGGTTTTATGCAGTGATAACGCTGATGCGGGGGCATTTGAAATTTGGAAAATCGATTTTCGAGATGACGACCTACCCGGGAGTCATCGGAGTTAAACTGGAGGGAAGGATTCAGACTTCCATGAAAAGCATTCCGGAGAAGGGATTCGATTTGGAACTTCAATGCGGGCGGATTGATTTGACCTCTCAATCCGGGAAAGTGTTGCGGAACACGGAGATGACAAAAAGCATCTGGGA
>JBFMEI010000147.1:0-5847 GCA_040753295.1 Thermodesulfobacteriota bacterium
GAAAAAGGGGATTCTCCTTCACGGATCAGTCGTAAATTTCATCAGACGATCATACGGCTTTTTTCACGCCTTTGCACCGATATTTCAAAAAAAACCGGGATCCGAAAGGTGGCGTTGAGCGGCGGGGTTTTCCAGAATGCCTTTCTCCTTGAAGGGTTCATTCGTGTGTTGAGTCAAAACGGATTCGAGGTCTTTTCCCACTCCCAGGTTCCCACAAATGACGGCGGCATCTCCCTTGGACAGGCAATGGTCGCTGCTGCCCTTGAGTTAAAGGGAGGCTGAACCCATGGATATCTTCAGTTCTGCTGAATTCCGGGATCCGGAAATTGCGGGGCGTCTGGTAAGAGAGATACGAAAAATCAACGCCCGCGGGATTTCCCTGATGGAAGTGTGCGGTACCCATACCATGGCTATCTTCAGAACGGGAATCCGGTCTCTTCTTCCCGATTCCATCCGCCTGGTATCCGGTCCCGGATGTCCGGTATGCGTCACCTCTCAAAGAGAAATCGATACTTTTGTTGCTCTGGCGGGAATGAAGGACGTCATCATCACAACATTCGGAGATCTTATCCGGGTTCCGGGATCCCGCTCCTCCCTGCAGAAGGAACGCGCTGAGGGGAGGGATATCCGGGTGGTCTATTCAATTGTGGATGCCATCGACATTGCCAGAAAGAATCCGGATAAAAAGGTGATTTTTCTGGGCGTCGGATTTGAGACCACCGCACCGACCATCGCCGCCGGCCTGATTATGGCCAAGGAGATGAAACTTGATAATTTTTATGCGGCCTGCGCTCATAAGAGGGTTCCTCCGGCCTTGAAAGCACTCCTGAAAAGTCCTTCAATGAATATTGACGGTTTTCTATTGCCGGGGCATGTTTCGGTCATCATCGGTGAAGAGGCGTATCGTTCAATGGTCGAGACACACCGAATCCCCTGTGTCATCACCGGATTCGAACCGACGGATATCCTTCAGGGAATTCTCGCACTGGTAATCCAGATCAATTCCGGACAGGCAAGGCTTGAAAACGCCTATTCACGGGCGGTCCTTCCCCAGGGAAATCCCCGGGCAATGAAAATGCTTTATCAGGTGTTTGAATCCGAAGATGCCGAGTGGCGGGGAATCGGCGTCATCCAAAACAGCGGTCTCAGGATTCGAAATGAATACCGGGAATTTGATGCCCTGAGATATTTTGATGTTTTTGTGGACGAGTCGACAGAGCCGAAAGGATGTTCATGCGGTCAGGTCCTCACCGGTACCATCACTCCCCTCCAGTGCCCGCTTTTCAGATCCGTTTGTACTCCAGAAGAGCCTGTCGGACCCTGCATGGTTTCTACTGAAGGAACCTGTGCCGCCTATTACCGGTTTTCCACGGATCAAGGAAGATGAAGAAGGGATGGAAGCGCAGGTCTTATTTTAGACTTCAGCTCATCGTTTTTTCATTGGTGTCGGCTTCTTTTACCAACATCTATATCACCCAGCCGGTTCTTCCGGTCCTGCAACAGGAATTCGCAACAGATATGGTGACGGTTTCTTTTACGGTTTCCGCCGTAATTCTCGGGATCGCGATATCCATCCTGCCGTTCGGTTTCCTGGCGGACCGGTGGCCCATCCGTCCGATTATTCTTGCCGGAGGGGTGATGATCTTTTCAGGCGGCATTCTATGCGCCCTTATCACCCATCTCTGGTTCTTCATCGGGGTCCGGTTTCTTCAGGGACTTTTTATTCCGGCCTTGACGTCGTGTCTTGCGGCCTATTTGGCGACAACACTTCCGGTTGAACGGCTCAACGTGGTCATGGGCTCTTATGTCTCCGCCACGGTTCTCGGCGGATTGGGAGGCCGATTGCTCGGCGGGTGGATTCATCCGCCCCTTCATTGGCGGTATGCGTTTGTGTCTGCTTCCATATTCATTCTGATTGCCACTCTGGCTGCCATGTCCGGACTGCCGCAAGGCCGGGCCGGCCTTCAGCGGAATCAGCGGTCGGTTCATTTTCTTGAAATGCTTCGAAGCTGGACCTATCTTCGCATTTTTTTATGTGCTGCCGGGAGCTTTTCCATTTTTTCATCTATATTTAACTACATGCCATACAGATTAACCGAGGCGCCGTTTTATTTTTCAACCGAACTGACCACACTGATATATCTGGTTTATATTATCGGTGTTTTCATGGGTCCAGCGGTGGGGCGTTCCTGCAACCGGTTTGGAAGCGGTACCATGATGCTTGCAGGGACAGGACTTCTGGGAATCTCACTTGCTGTAATTCTTCTTCCGAATATCCTTGCCGTTGTTTCAGGACTTTTCGGATTTTGTACCGGATTTTTCACCATCCATGCCGCCGCCATCGGCTCTCTGAATCGAAGGCTTTCCGGCGGGCACGGCCGTGCAAATGCATTATACGTTCTATTCTATTATACCGGGGGATGGCTCGGAATCACGGTTTCGGGGCTGGCCTATAAAGAGAGCGGGTGGGGTGCCGTCGTATTCACCGGGATGGCCTTGCTGAGCATTCCATTGGTCGCAGGGATGGGGGAGCGAAAATTCGAAAGAAACCCTAATCGATAACCTTATTTCAGAGGTTTTCCATCGGGTTGCGGCGAGAAATACGGATTGAGAAACCCGGGAAACCGTCTGAATTTTTCTTTTGGAGGATTGAAATATCCGTATCGAATATGCGGAAATGAGTCTTGGATATGCTCCAACAGCGCTTTCATTCCCATGGTTTCCCCAGGATGAAAATCCTTCCATACGGTTTTACGGTACCGGATAGGATCGTAATTCAGATTTCTCCATTGAATATAATGAATGGGATATGAAGTTAAAAATTGAAAAAGCGCCTTTACTTCCCGGGAAGAGTCCGTAAATCCAGGGGAGTTTAAGTAGTTGATGGAAACAAACTTTTTTGCAGATAAGGCCGATTCGATACTCTTGATGACATCTCCGAAACGATAGCTTCGGGGTCGGAAATAGGCGTTATAATATTTTTCCTGAAAGCTGTTGATACTGACCCGGATGCTGTCAAGGCCGGCTTCAAGAAGCTGTTTCAGTATTTTTGGCCTTCCGGCATTGGTATTCAGGTTGATGGTTCCGCGCCGGGTTTTTTTTCGGATGATCTTTATGGCAGGCTCAATCACATGGGCAGCCAGAAGAGGCTCCCCTTCGCACCCCTGACCGAAGCTGACCACCGGGTTTCGAGCGCGATGAATGTGGAAAAGCGCGATTTCCGCAATTTCATCCGATGAAGGGATAAATGCAATCCGGTTCTGGGTGCATGGGATGGTTTTTTCTTTCTGAAGAGAGATGCAGCCCAGGCATCCGGCATTGCATGTCCGGGATGTAGGGAGCGGCGCTTCATATCGACCCAGAAAAAAATTCTTTCCTGCCGGACATCCATAAACCAACGCACAGATTTCGAGATGCTCCCGCAACCGATTCCCCCGGAGCTGTTTTCGCAGCTTTTTGACCTGGGCCCTGACATCGGTTATCCTCATTTTTCTGAGATCCTGCCGGCGTTCCCGGTCGACAAGGATGGCGCTCGACCTGAAACGTCCTTTTTTCCAGCCCACGGCCCCATATGAAAAAAGGGGAAGGGGTTTCGCGTTGTTTTCTTCCTGGTAGGCACAGAGATGTGAGACGACATATCCGGGAGAATTAAAGGCGGCTACCGGGAAAATCGGCTCTCCCGGAGCGTATGGATTTTGGGAGAGAATTTCCAGTTCTTTTTTTTCCAGGTTGTACAGGATCGGTTTTCGCTGGGGGAGATACATGAATTCCGTACCAAAAGGAGTAGGAACGGTCTGATCCGGGGTCAGAAGGGAGAATGCTTCTCCGGACATCCCGACAGCTTGATATCCTTCAAGCTCAAAAATATTCCCCCGGACGTCTGCAACGACGGCATTTAGCGGGGTCTTTTTCATTTCAATTTTTTTTCCGAGAAAATTCGGACTTTCTTAATCGCTTTCGGGATAAAGAAGGAAGAGATGAAAAGGGCGACTGAAAAAAGGACCTTAACGGAGAACAGCCTCCCCCAATCGCCTCCAATCCAGATTTCTTTGAGGGTTCCGATAAAAAAAGTGAAGACAAAGGTTCCCACCAGGATCCCGAGTCCGGTTCCGGTAAGATAATCCAGGAATCGGACCTTTGTGAGTCCCATTCCGAAATTCATAGGCGTAAAGGGGAAGTAAATGAGGCGGAGATAGAGAACCGCGGCAAATCCGTTTTTTTCAATGGCATCGTCGTATTTTTTTAGCTTATCCCCGATCAATGAGGCGGCAAAATCTCTCCCCAGGGTCCGACCGATATAAAAGGCGGCGACAGCGCCCATCATGGCACCGATCCATACATAGACAAACCCCCAGTAGGCTCCGAATATGGCAGCTCCGATTCCGGTCAGAATCGTACCGGGAATGAACAGACAGATTCCTGCGGCATAAATCAGAATAAAGAACATGGGTGCCATAAACCCGGCTTCTTCAAGAAGTCGGCCGATTTGATCCGATGTGAGGAAGTCACGGATAGAGGTAAAACGGAAGAGCAGGATGCCGCCGAGAATGAATCCGGCCAGGATCGAAGCCTTGATCAGGGCCTTTTTCTTTGAGGGGCGGAGGTCTTTTTTATCCGGATTCATTTTCACGGGAGTCGATCAGGACGAAAGCTTATTGCAGCTCGCATGCCCGACCTTTTAAGTTGAAGAAAAATTTCAATCCCTTTTTAACCCTTTCGGAAAAAAGCTTGGTGGAGAAGAAATTTCCGACGACTCTTTTGTTGATTTCACTAAGCGTAGGATAAGGATGAACCGCTGCAGCAAGGGATGAAAGTTTGACATTGCCGTTTAACGCAGCCACCCATTCTCCCAGGAGGTCGCCGGCATGAAGTCCCAAGATTTGAACCCCGATGGGCTTTTCTTTCTCGTCTAAAATCAGTTTGATCCATCCTCTTTTTTCGCCTTCGGCAAGGCTCCGGTCGTTTTCGGAAAAGGATTCGGTCCATACCGTGTAGCGGATTCCTTCTTCTTTTGCCGCCTTCTCATTCATACCGATGTGGGCCAGCTCAGGATCCGTATACGTGCACCATGGCAGTAACCGGTAATCCACCTTCCTGGGAAGTCGAAAGATGGCGTTGGACAGCACGATGCCCCCTTCATATCCGGCCGCATGGGTGAACTGAAAATCGCCGTTGACATCCCCTGCCGCATAAATATGACCTGCTGTTGTTCTGAGCCGTTGATCCACATTAATTCCCCATTGATCGTACTCAATCCCGATGGTTTCAAGGCCCAGGTCCTGGGTATTGGCTTGCCGGCCCAGTGCTACAAGCAGGATATTCGCAGAGAGCCGGGAGATTCGACCCTCAGGATCGGTTAAAACCACTTCTTTTCCACCTTCAAATTCCCGAACTTCTTCCACCTGTGAATTCAGATAAAACGCGACCCCTTCGGATTGAAGAATTTTCATGAGCGCATCGGCCATATCATGATCTTCCTTTTTCAGAATTTGTCCTCCGTGGTCGATCACGGCAACCGCTGATCCTAGCCGGTTAAAGGCCTGGGCCATTTCAATCCCGATAGGGCCTGCTCCCAGAATAATCATCGACTCCGGGAGATGCTCCAGGGAAAAGATCTCTCTGTTGGTGATGAAGGATGTTTTATCAAGGCCTTTAATCGGAGGGATTGCAGGAGA
Organism: Thermodesulfobacteriota bacterium; assembly: GCA_040753295.1. Lineage (GTDB taxonomy): Bacteria > Desulfobacterota > Desulfobacteria > Desulfobacterales > UBA2156 > RBG-13-49-15. The sequence continues at coordinate 5,676 of JBFMEI010000147.1, forward strand.
GGAGCCTGTGGCAATAGCCCATGATCTGGCGGATAAGGCTTTCCCATCGATGCGGATGGTCTGATCATCGGCAAAAACAGGGTGTCCGAATTCCACTTTGGCTCCGAGGCCGCAGAATCGTTCCTTGCTGTCATGATGTTGAATCGTATCAATCACCGAGCGGATTCTTTGG
>JBFMEI010000148.1:0-5844 GCA_040753295.1 Thermodesulfobacteriota bacterium
ATCCGGCCTTTCATGATACCCCATAGAAAAAAATGCTGGTTCTTTTTCGTTAACTGAGATGATTAGCAAGGTTAACGATGAAAGTCAACGCAAAAACCGATTCCCAGGTAATGTATTGCAATACCGGGAATCCGTGTTATAATAAAATCAGAAATACCTGTTATTCTTCCTTTTTGACGACTCGGACAACCGGCCCTGAGGGGTTTAAAATGTTATCAAACCGATTCGTACCTTCATTGAGGCAATCATCCGTGAGTTCCAATCCATCATTTTTGGGGGAAATATGATGAATCAACGCAGGACAGAAACATTGGAACAGCATTTAAAACTGGTCAAGGAAGGGAAGCGTTCTTTTGAGAACGCATTCCAGGGAATCGCCAGAATGATCTTGGACGACAAAATCGAAAAGGTGGTCGTCAACGGAAAGCCCACCTATGATTTTCAAATTTTCAGAAGCGGAAAAAGGCATATTGTCGGAATGTTTGATGAGATCAACAGCTTCGTCTCCTATGTCAAGGATGCGGCCCAGGGCGGATCCTCCAAAGAGATGGCGTTTGTACTTGTTGGAGAACCGGGGAACGGGAAAACGTTTTTTATCGAGTATCTCTGTTCTCTTTACCGGAAATTTCTTACCCGGGAAGGAAATCGCAAATATACGTTCAGGTTCAATGGAATGGATACGATTAAAGGCTACGGCAAAATCGCTTCCATTGAATCCCAGACTTATGAAGATCCGGTTGTTCTGGCCATGAACCTTTTCGAGGATCCGGATGAAAACAAGGAATTTCTTTCAGAAAAAGCCGGGCTTTCCGACAAGGCGATTGAAATTCTTTACGAAGAGTATCGTCCTCTTGGAGCCTGTTCCGGGTATATCTGGAATGATATCCGGGCGTATACCGATGGAGCCGTGGACCAGATGCTGAAGTTTGTTGAAATTGTCCCGGTTCCCCTGATTGAAAGTCTCGGAACGATAACGGGAAAATATCCGGCAAAAGATAAAATTACATCTTCTGCCGTAGACCTCTTGGGTGAAGAGTCGATCCAGAGGATGCTGCATATCACGGATACGAATAACCCTTACCGGTTCGATCTGAGACGGGGAGCCCTGGCAAGGGTGGCCGGCGGCGGAATCCACTTCAGCGATGAGATTTTTAAAAATAAAAAAGATCTGATTCAGGTCTATCTGGGAGTCATTCAAAACCGGGTTATCGAAATGGACGGATATAAATGGCCCATTGACACCCTGATCCTTGCGACCAGCAACAATTCCGAATTCAACCGGTTCCTTCAGGAAAAAGAGGAGTCCCCCATCGTTGACCGATGCCGGATCTGTTATGTTTCCCACAACACCAACTACAGACTTCAGAGCGAGCTGACCCAGTATGCCGTCGGAAGTGAAACCAAAACAACTTTCAATAAGGAAGTTCTTCATATCGACCCCAATTTCAATTATGCCGCCTCCATTGCGGTGATCCTCAGCCGGCTTCCCCGGTCTGAAAAGCTCACCCCTGTTGAAACCATGAAATTGGCTGCCGGAGAAGTGGCGGGTGAAAAGAGTATTAAAACCCTGGCGGAGGTGATCGACACCTTAAGTCAGGACCCGGACATTACGAAACGTTTCGGTCAGAAAGGGCTGGGGCAGAGGAATCTGGGGAGAGCTGTCCAGCTTCTGGTGGAGAGCTCGGAGACCAACGAAGGGAAGTGCATGTTCGCCTATGATGTGTTCAAGGCCGTGGAGCGGATCATCCTCGATTATGTCACAGAAGAAAACGATCGAATCAAATACCTGGAAGATCTCAAGACGGCTAAGAAGCTATACCGGGAGCGGATCATGACGGAAATGTTCAATGCCTATATGGACGAACCCCTTGCCATCCGCAGAGACGTCATGAACTATGTGAATATGATCATCGGAATCGATGCGGAAAACCTGGGCGCCGACAAGATGTGGAAATACAAGGACCCCCAGACCGGACACCTCAAGGCCCTGAAAATCGATGATCGTTATATCAAAAACATCGAAGAACGCCTGGAGCTCAAGACGGATGAGCAGCGGGAAACCTTCCGAACCGCGATTCGGAAAATATACGGGCAAAAAATCTCCATGGACCCCAACTATGATTTCATGGACAATCTGGAGCTGGTCAAAGCGGTTACGGAAGTCCGCCTCAAATCCGATATTGCCGGCGCCGGAAGCCTGATCGGCGCGCTGGCGAACCGGACTAATGAGGAAAATCAGAAGCTTTACGACCGGATGGTTCAAACCATGCTTCATAAACTCAATTACTGCTCCACCTGCGCCCAGAAGACCATCGAATACTTCTGCACTCAGGAGGATGAAAGCTGATCGCCGATGGAACCGGTCCGTGATTCATATACCCTGGGTATCCGCTCCCTGGAAGAGCTGTTGGAGCGGGACCGGCAGCGGGAAAAAGACGGATTCACCCGGAAAATCCGGATCGGCCGGCTCATCAAACCGGGGAGGGGGGCCAAAGATAAAGTCGTGGTGGTCCCGACAACGGTAGAGGAAAAATTCATTCATGATCCATCCGTTCCTGAAGAGGAGGAAGAAAAATCCGGCGGTTCAGGAGAGGGGGAAGAAGGTGAAATTATTGAAGAGGTCCCCATCCGCGGAACCGGAGCGGGTGCCGGACCGGGTGAAGGTGAGTCCGGTCCCCATGAAATCGAGTCAAATGCATACGACCTTGGAAAGCTTCTCACGGAAAAATTCGAACTCCCGAATCTGAAAGAAAAAGGAAAAAAAAGATCCCTGACCCGGTATACCTATGATCTGACTGATCGCCACCGCGGCGTCGGCCAGGTGCTGGATAAAAAAGCGACGCTTCGAAAAATTTTAAAGACCAATATCCATCTGGGGAATATTCCGGATTGGGAGAATATCGATCCCACGCGCTTTCTGATTGCCCCTGATGACCTCATTTACCGGGTGTTATCCCCAGAAAAAGATTTTGAATCCCAGGCCATGGTATTCTTCCTCAGGGATTATTCGGGTTCCATGGAAGGAAAAGCCACGGATCTGGTGGTGACCCAGCATGTTCTGATCTACAGTTGGCTCCTCTACCAGTATGCCCGTCAGGTGGAATCGAGGTTTATTCTGCATGATACCGAAGCCAAAGAAGTTGAAGACTTTTACACCTATTACAACTCCAAGGTGGCGGGCGGAACCAAGGTGGCATCCGCCTATCGGCTGGTCAATGAGATCGTCAAAGGGGAAAACCTGATCGCCGACTATAACATCTATGTATTTCACGGTACCGACGGGGACGACTGGGATACGGACGGAACTGAAACCCTTCCCCAGCTTAAAACCATGATGTCCTATGCGAATCGAATCGGCATCACCGTGGCCAGGCATGCGACAACCAGAGGGCCGGATACCGAGGTGGAGAAGTATTTGAACAAATCCGGTTTTCTGACAGAAAAGCCGAAATTGATCCGACTCGATGCCGTGGAAGAAAATGCTGAAGAAGGACGACTCATCGAGGGGATCAAAAAACTGATCAGCCCCTGAACTCCATTAATCCTGACTCAAAACATGGAACTCATCAATCTTCATACCAAGCGGATCATGGAAGGATGCAAGATCAGGGCCAGGGAAGCAGGCCTTTCCTTCCAGGATGAAACCCTTGAATATATCGTTTCAAACCGGGATCTTCTGGAACTCTCCCCCAAAGGGATGATCCCGACCCTTTATGATTACTGGGTTCATGATGTGGAGGTTCTCAGGGAAAAAGGGAAATACGAACTCTACCCGACGAATCCCTATGAAACCGTAGTCAATACCAAGCCTCCCATATCCTTTTACAACGATAATAATCCGGATTGGCTCAATGTGATGATTTTTTACCATGTTCTGGCCCATATCGATTTTTTTCAAAACAATTTTTTCTTCAAGCACACCTGGGAGTACGATTTTACCGGACAAGCCCTTTCAGACAAACGGGTCATCTCAAAACTGAGAGCGGAAAAAGGAAGATGGGTGGATTATATTATCGAGTTTGCCCGCAGCATCGACAATCTGGTCGGATATCATCGTGAGCTCGGCCGCGGCGAACGGACCGGTGTGAAAGAGCGGCACTCCATACTGGATTATTATTTCGATGTTTTTCTTCAGGCCGAAAAAAAGGTTTCAACCGGGGAGTTTATTAAGGAGATCAACCGGTATAACAAGATCATGGAGAAGGATAAGGATCGGGCCGAAGAATTCTTTTTTTCAGCCGTGAAACAGAAATATCCTGAATTTGAGACATTATATGAAAAACATGCCAAAGGGAAGGCATCGGATCGGCCGGATTTGATCCAGTATCTGGAGGAGAGATCCGAATTTTTAAAGAAAGATGAAAATCAGTGGATAAAAACCGTGATGGAGGTGGTGAGAAAAACCTCGCTTTTTTTCCAGCCGCAGATCCGGACCAAGATCATGAATGAAGGATGGGCAAGCTATTGGCATGAGCGCCTCTTTTATGAAGACGATCGGATTAAGGGTCACGAGGTTGATTTTTCAAGAATCAATGCGGGGGTTACCGCCATGCCGAGGGTGGGATTGAACCCCTATGCACTGGGGATGCGGTTGTTTTATCATATTGAAGAGGCTGCGGATAAAGGGAAGTTGTCTTACGATTTTCAGCGGATCAGGGATTCGAATCTCCGAGCAGAATATGATGTCCGAACCGGAAAAGGAAAGGAGTTCATCTTCTGGGTAAGAAAACATTTTTGTGACTCCATGTTCATCAACTCCTTTCTGGATCAGGATTTTATCAGCATGAACAGGCTCTTCGTATCCGGAATGAGATTGAATAAGGAAAAGATGGCATGGGAATATTATATCAAAAGCAGAAAGGCCTCGGATTATCGGGAAATGCTTAAAACCAGCCTTTACCATCCTCCACATATTGAAATCGACACACAAAAAACGAAAGATGGGCGCTTGTATCTCGTGCATCGGTTTGAAGGACGAGCACTGGTAAAAGAGTATATTCCCAACACCATGCTGGGAATCGAATATCTCTGGGGGGGGCCGGTCAGCCTGGAGACCACTGAAGCAATTGTTGAAAAATCAGGCTCTGAGGAAGGGGCGCCCTCGAAGTCACTGGTGAAATGGCAGAAGGTGATTTACACCATGGAAAACCGGAAGATTTCCAAGCAGGAGATCCAATCCTCATGAAACAGGATTTCATCTGATGGAAAATATCGAAAAAGCAATGCGGCATCTCAAGAAAAGCGCCGGTGAGGTGGAACAGCGGATTCCCATCCCGTTTGAGATGTTCCTAAGAGAGCTGACCTTCAATCCGGCCACAGCCATACGGAACGTCTTCCAGGTTTTCCACGATATGGTCAAGACCTATGTGGATCAGGAGGCGGACGAATATCCGGATGATCCCGAGTCGATCGGATATGTTTTTTACGACTGCAACCGGTTGCTGGTGGAAGGTGCGAATCATCCTTTTTTTGCCGATCGGCTTTTTGCCGACCGCCTGATGAAACATGTGGAAGCCATGCGGCACGGGGCTCAGCAGAATAAAATCTACATCATCGACGGACCGCCGGGTTGCGGGAAGAGCACATTTTTAAATAATCTTCTGAAAAAATTCGAGGAATACGCAAATACCAAAAAGGGCCTGCGATATGAAATTCTATGGAGGCTCGACCGGAAAGCACTCGGAGGAATGCGGGAATACCGTTCATCACCCTTGATTGAGAGACTTTCACAATTACTGGAACATTCGGGCCGGGTATCCGATGAACCGAAGGAGGATTTGGGTCTTGAATCCGAAGATCAGGATCAGGAGCTTACGCTGGAAGAAGATGAATATGTGGAAGTTC
>JBFMEI010000149.1:0-5836 GCA_040753295.1 Thermodesulfobacteriota bacterium
TCCATATGCCGTAACCCACTGCGATCTGGACGCGGTCTGCAGTCGTTACGCCTGCCATTTCATAACATCGGGCAAACATCCTCCCCCAATCTGAAATGTCCTTTCGGGTATAGGAGAGAACCTTTTTCTTTCCGGTAGTTCCCGAGGAGGCATGTATTCTGACCACCTCCGATTCCGGAACCGACAGGAGCGGAAACGGATATCCGCTGCGCAGATCATCCGCCGTGGTAAAGGGAAGGTGCCGGATATCCTCCAGGCTTGAAATGTCCTTTGGCGTTACTCCGGCATTCTGAAACCGGTCGTGATAAAACGTTGATCCGCGATAGACGTGTTCCAGAGTCCATTTCAGTCCGTTCATCTGATATTCGTGCAACGCATCAAGGTTCTGAAAGGATGGCATAAACGTTTCGGGCATAATTCAAAACTCCTTCAAAAGTATACCATTTTATTCCGGGATCCGCTTACTCCGGCTTCGAATCTGCTCGGTCCGGCTTCGATCGACTGCAACTGTTTTAGGGTCGATAAAGACGCCGTAATCGTTTTTGGCGCTTTCAATGCTCACATATCCATATTTCACATCCTGTAAAACCGCATCAACGTCTCTTTCGAAGGGATCTCCATATCCTCCGCCGCCGGCGCTGTAAAAAGAGAGCTCTTCACCCCGGGTACAGAATGTGAGACCGCTGGGGTCAGCCGGCTGACCGTTTTTCAGAAATTGAGCTCGACTTCCAGGCCTGCCGCCGAAAATCCCCTGAGGAGGATATCGAAAGCGTCCTGCCTGCACCGCTACGGTCACCTGCCCCTGGGGAGCCGATTCATCGTCTGGGATTCGAATGACCATGCGGCGGCCGAGCCCTCCTCTTTTCCTGCCGGCTCCTCCGGAATCGCACAGAAGTTCCCTGGCTTCAACCTGCAACGGCGTATCACTTTCAAATATTTCAACAGGCGTATTGGCGCCGTTTGCAGGAAAAATGGCGCAATGATGTCCGTCCATCCGATCCGAAGCCCCCAACCCTCCTCCCCGGATAATCATGGTATGGAACGGAGTGCCGTCCTCCCGTTTTCCATAAAAAATATTGGTCTGTGCCGGTGTGCCGCCGCTGTCGGTAATGATCTGACGGGGGGCAGCCTTTGAAAGGGCACGGAATACCATTTCGGTCATAAAGTGTCCGACCTGCATCCGTGCCGCCACTGCCGCCGGGAATCGACAGTTCACCACAGATCCTTCAGGGGCGGACATACGAATGGGTCGGATAGCGCCTTCATTAATAGGAATTTCAGGGTCAAACGCACTTTTAAGGGCCATAAACACATACGCATACGTGAAATTATAAACCACATTGACCCCCCAATTCACTTGGGGGGAAGTTCCTGAAAAGTCAACCAGGATATCGTCCTTTTTTACCGATACGGTCAGCTTGACGGCAATATCTCCCCGCGTACCGGCCCCTTCGATATTCCCTTCATAAGGATAGATCCCGTCCGGAATTTTGGAAATGGCATTCCTCATGCTTTTTTCCGTACGGAAAATAATTTCGTCGGCAAGGTCATCGAGGGTATCGAGTCCTTCATCCGTCATCATCTCGATGATTTTTTTTGTGCAGACATGGTTGGCTGCAACCTGGCTTCGGATATCGCCGATCACTTCCTTGGGGGTCCGGACATTCCAGCGGATCAGATTCATCACGGCGTCATTAACCCTTCCAGCGTCGTAAATTTTAATGGGCGGGATAAAAAGCCCTTCTTCATAAACCTCACGATTGTCAGAAGAGACCCTTCCCCCGATATCCGAATGATGAAATACGCACGCAGTAAAAGCCACCGGTCTTTTTTTAAAAAAGATCGGACTCAAGACACATACGTCATTGAGATGTCCAGCGAGAAGCCATGGATCATTGACGATAAATACATCTCCTTCCCGATACTCATCCAGTGGAATCGACCGGATGATCTTTTTAACCCCCAGAGCCATTGCACCCGCCTGTCCCGGGGTGCAGAACGTCCCCTGCACCAACTCCTGTCCGCGGCTGTCCGTAAACATGCAGGTGTAGTCGTGGGCATCTCGAAGCAGACTTGAAAATGCGGTCCTGGATACGGAAGCATCCGCTTCATCAACGATTGAGACCAGTCTCCGCCATAAAATCTCAAGCGTGATGGGGTCAAATTTACTCAGTTTTTTTACTCGGTGTTTTACCATAAAAACCTCTGTTGATGGGATTGAGATCGATCCAGATAAACCCATACGCATCGATCCGGGCGACGGCGTCTTCACCCAAAACCGTCGTGGATTCCTTCTCTTCGATGATGGCCGGGCCTGAGATTTCTGCATCGGGAAACAGGTTCAAGCGGTCATAGACGGTAAAGGGGATATATCTCCGCTTGAGTACGGAGTATGCCGGCCTCTTTCCCTTGATACATGCTGAAAGCGACCCGCCTCTTCCGGAAAGAGGGGATATCCGGAAGGGCCTCTCCGGGAGGCTTGCCCGGACTTTGAATGTAACGAATTCCACCGGCGTCTCAGAATAGGTTCTGCCGTATAATTTTCGATATGTCTCATCAAACTGTTTTCTGATCTCTTCCGTTCGGTATTCCGAAAAAGGTTTCTCATCCAGAGTCAGATCGGTTTCAGATCCCTGACCCACGAACCTCATGTTCAAGACCCGCTCAAATCGAATCGGATCCTTTTTCCCGGATGTTCTCAGAATTGAAGCCCCTTCCTTTTCCAAGGCTTTGAAAATCCTTTCAATCTCTTTGAAATCCGCCTGATACAGGTTCACCCGATGGCTTCTCGAAAGGTCGAATGCAATCGGGGCGGTAAAAAAGCCAAGGGCAGATCCTACCCCGGCCATGGGAGGTACCAGAATTCTCGGCGCTCCGATTTTTTTTGCCAGCCCGTAAGCATGGACCGGTCCGGCGCCGCCGAATGCAAAAATCGTAATCACCTGAGGGTTACCGCCTTTCTCGGCAATATGGGTTTTTGCGGCTGAAGCCATGGTTTCATTGATCAAATCGTGAATTCCAAATGCGGCATCGGTTTTTGATACTCCAAGAGGCGACGCCACTGCGGTTTGCACGGCCTCTTCGGCAGCCATCCGATTCAACGGCATGGATCCTCCGAGAAAATATCCGGGATCCAAATACCCAAGCAGCAGGTCCGCATCGGTCACCGTAGGATTTTTTCCCCCATGGTCATAGCAGGCCGGACCCGGATCCGCACCGGCGCTTTCAGGACCGACCTGGAGCAGGTTCATGCGGTTGACCCGGGCAATGCTTCCTCCTCCTGCTCCGATTTCCATCAAATCGACTACCGGAACCTGAATCGGAAGGCCGCTTCCTTTCTTGAACCGCTGAACCCGTCCCACTTCGAATGTGGATACCAGCCCTGCATGCCCTTTTTGAATCAGGCAGGATTTCGCGGTCGTCCCTCCCATATCAAAACAGAACATGTCCTCAATATGAAACATTTTTCCGTAATACTGGGAAGCGATGACGGCTGCCGTGGGTCCGGATTCGATGATTCTTACCGGAAACTCCCGGGCGGTCTCTATAGAAGTGATCCCGCCGCTCGAAAGCATGATATAGAGTCTTTTTCTAAATCCGATGGAAGCGAGTCGGTCGACGAGCTTTTTCAGGTAACGCTCGGTAATCGGTTTGACATAAGCATTGGTGGCGGTGGTACTTGTTCGTTCATACTCACGAATTTGAGGAAGCACCTCGCAGGAGACTGAAACAAACAGGCCGGGGGATTTCCGGGTAATCATTTCCTTCAACCGTTTTTCATGAATCGGATTTTCATATGAGTTGATCAGACAGACGGCGAGGGACTCGATGCCCAGTCCGATCAATTCATCCAGAACTTCCTCGGCTTCATCTTCATCCAAAGGCCGGATAATGCGGCCGTCTGCGGCAATCCGCTCGGAAACCTCTTTTCTCAGGGGACGGGGAACCAGGGGAGGCGGATATTCGGAGAAAATATCATAGGCATCATATCTGAGTTCTCTTCCCAGTTCAAGGACATCCCTGAATCCCCGGGTGGTGATAAGGCCTGTTCTGGCGCCTTTCCGTTCAATGATGGCATTGATAACCAGAGTGGTCCCATGGATAATCTCTGTTAACCGGGGGAGGACCCCCGGATGTCGCGACAGAATATCCCGAACCCCATTTTCAACAGCTTCGGAAGGATCCGCAGGGGTGGTCAGGCACTTGTTGATGTAAAATCGACCGGTATCATCGTCCACGACGACAAAATCGGTAAATGTCCCACCGATATCGCATCCAAGCCTACAGCCGGATATTTCTTTTTTCCTTGGCGTTTTCATGATATCCTTTTGACCGCCTGATGTGGTCATCATCGGGCTTCGCCCCTTTTAAAAGATATTCGGTTCCTCCCATTCTCCAAAGATTTCTCTGAAGATTCCTGTCATCTCCCCCACAGTCGCATATGCACGGCAGCATGCCACCAGATCCGGAAGGACATTTTTTCCGTCCTTGGTGCTCTGCTCAAGCTGTTTGAGCATCCGGGTCACCTCCCGGTTGTTCCGCTCTCGTTTGAGGGTTTTAAGGCTTTGGATCTGTTTTTGCGCCCACCGTTCATCATAATCGTGCAGCTCAACTTCAGGGGATTCCCCTTCAGCGTACTTATTGACGCCCACCTTGACGATTTCTCCATTCTGGATCCCCTTTTCGAACTCATATGCCTGCCGGGTGATTTCACGCTGTATCGCACCCGTCTCCACCGCTCTCACCATTCCCCCCATATCCTGAATCCGCTTCATCTCTTTTCGAATTTGATCTTCCATCTGCTTGGTCAATGTTTCAATGAAATAGGATCCTGCCAGCGGATCCACCGTATCCCTGAGTCCGACTTCCTCCATCAGAATTTCGAGAGTCCTGAGAGACAAAAGCGCCGCCCGGGGCGTGGGAATGGTAAACGCCTCGTCGAAAGAGCACAGGGCCGTGGTCTGGGCGCCTCCGAGTGCCGCTGCCAAGGCATAATAGGCGCCCCGGATGATGTTGTTCTCGGGTTGAGCTTTCGTGAGGCCGCTTCCGCCTCCTCCGAATAATCCTCTTAAAAAGAGGTTTTTATTCTCTCTGACCCCATACTCTTCTTTAAGCATCATCGCCCAGAGCTTACGTGCGGCCCTGAATTTCGCCACCTGCTCCCATAGGTTTCCAAAGACATTCAGATTAAAGGAAAACCTTCCGACAAAGGTTTCCGGGTGGATCCCCCGCTCTTTGACATTATCGATGTATGCTTTTGCGATTTCAAAAGCACAGGCGATTTCCTGGGCAGGAGTCGCACCCGATTCCCGGATGTGGTAGCCGCAGATGCTCACGGGATTACACTGGGGAAGCTCACGAACAGCATATTCGATAGAGTCGCCCACTAACCGGACTCCATGTTTTACAGGAAAAATCCACGCCCCCCGACCGATCATCTCTTTCAAAATGTCGTTCTGTGGAGTGGCGCTGATCTTCTCCTTGGCATATCCGAATTTTTCGGCAGCCCCCTGATACATGGCCAGCATTACTGCGGCATTGGCGTTAATGGTGAGTCCTGAACCGATCCGGTCGAAAGGGATCTCTTTGAAGGCAATTTCGAAATCCCTGAGAGAATCGACAGCCATCCCGACCCGCCCCACTTCCCCTTCCGCTCTCGGATCATCCGAATCAAGCCCCATCTGGGTGGGAAGATCAAATGCCACATTAAGGCCGGTCTGTCCGTGGGAGATCATCCATTTGAACCTCTGATTTGTCTCCTCAGGAGTTCCGAATCCCGTATACTGCCGGGTGGTCCAGGCCCGACTCCGATATCCGGCCGGATGCAGGCTTCTTG
>JBFMEI010000150.1:0-5812 GCA_040753295.1 Thermodesulfobacteriota bacterium
TTCGGGATACGTAAACCGCCGAGACCCCTGATACGGCCCCGATTCCGTATAAAAAGAGCACCGCTGCCTTTTCAGAAAGCCCCATCAGGACCAGCCGGTGGGAGGTATGGTCTTTCCCGCCGATAGAGGCTTTTCGCCCGCTTAAGATCCGGATCAGCGTGACCAGGGTGGTGTCGAGAAGAGGGACCATGAGAATCATGACCGGGACGGCATAAAGGGATATGGAATTCCCGTTATCCGTTTGTGTTGAAAGAAGGGTGAGCATGGAAAGGGAGAACCCGATCATCAGGCTCCCGCTGTCTCCCATAAAAATAGAGGCAGGGTTAAAGTTATAGATCAAAAATGCAGCCATGGCTCCACAGAGGACGAGAATCATTCCCATATGTTGGGGAGCGCTGCGGTCGAAGAGGACCGCCAGGGCGATCCCTGCCACAAGGCCGACACCCGCGCACAGACCATCCATGTTATCGAGCAGGTTGAACGCATTGGTAATTCCCACGATCCAGATGATGGTGATCATGGTGTCAAGGGTCATTGAAGTAAACCAGTGGAGCCTGAATCCCAGAAAAGCGATAAAGGATGCGGTCATAATCTGCCCCACCAGCTTGGTCTGGGGCTTGATCTGGATGAGGTCATCCACAAGCCCCAGAAGAAACAGCGCCGTGATTCCGACCCAGATCACGCCTTCCGGTTGGGGAGGTGTTTTATGAACCAGGGTTCGATCCAGATACTCAAGAAGATTTGAAAAATCTGAAATAAAATAGAGCGGTATGGCAACTGCGATATAAATGGCGATCCCGCCGAAGAGCGCTGTCGGCTTTTTGTGCCATCGTTCCCGGGATGGATGGGCTAAAAACCCCTTGCGGGTGGCGGTATATCTGACAAGAGGAGTCAGAATCAGGCAGATGAGAAAAGATAGGACAGAAAATGCGTATGGCATCATTTAAATTGCCGGAAACAGAGAGATAAAAGATCGGCTATCGCCGGGGCACCGAACCGGTGCCGTTTCCCTTGAATCCTCAGCCCTGACAACTCCCCTGTTTTTTCCCGCCTTTTTCCAGCCATTTCAGGAACCGTGTGAGGGGATTCGATTTTTTTTCCGAGCCGGTTCGATTGATCTCTTTTTTAGGATTCATCTATTATATCCATTCAACCCGGGGTTTGGACTCGTCGCGCTTGACGATCTCGCCGATGACAAATCCTTTTTCCCCCATGGCATTAAGCCGATCAAGGGCATCTTTGACGTTTTCTTCAGGAAGGATGGCGACCATTCCGATTCCGTTGTTGAAGGTACGCATCATCTCGGGTTCCGAAATGTTTCCCGCATCTTTCAAGAACTTGAATATCAGCGGAACCTCCCAGCTTCCCTTGCGAAGCAGAATCCCGCACGATTCGGGTATGATCCGCACGATATTCCCCGTAATTCCGCCGCCGGTGATATGCGCCAATCCCCGAATCGGATGATCTTTTGCCAGCCTCAGGATGCTCTTTGCATAAATTTTTGTCGGCGTTAAAAGGACGTCTCCCAGAGGCAGCCTCAGCTCAGGGATAAACTCCCTGATATCCAGCCTGAGAATTTCAAAACAGATCTTTCGGACCAGTGAAAACCCATTGCTGTGAAGACCGTTGGATGCAATTCCGATAATGGTGTCTCCCACCTTGATTTCGCTTCCGTCAATGATCTTCCGGTTATCCACAATGCCTACCGCAAATCCGGCAAGATCATATTCACCGGGCTGATAGAAACCCGGCATTTCAGCGGTCTCCCCTCCGATTAATGCACAGCCGGCCTCAGTGCATCCGTCAACGATTCCTTTGATGACCTGTTCCGCAGTTTCTGTCCGCAGAGCGCTCATTGCCATATAATCCAAAAAAAACAATGGCTTTGCCCCCTGCACCACCACATCGTTGACGCACATGGCCACCAGATCGATTCCAACCGTATCATGCCTGTCCATCATGAAAGCGATTTTAAGCTTGGTCCCCACGCCGTCTGTAGAACTGACCAGAACCGGGTTTGTCAGATCCCGAAGGTTTAATGAAAAAAGACCTCCGAATCCGCCGATTCCGCCGATTACGCTGGAATTAAACGTGGATTTGGCGATCTCTTTGATTCGATCTACAAATCGATCTGCTTTTTCGATGTCAACTCCTGCTTCTGCATAAGTCAACGGCATGGTCATTCATCTCTCCGAAAGGCGATTTAACCGGAAATTTTCAATATCCATTTAGTATCAACGGGGTGTAACGGTAAACGCAATACCCGGGAATGTCAAAACAAATTTTTTGACATCCGCATTCTCATCATATATTAAAAAAATTTTTACTGTCATGTCTGCCGCGATTTGCAGGCGGTATTGCTGAGCGGGAATAATCGTCACAGGAAAGAAGGATAAGATCATGACCCGGTTTGCACGGTTGGATCGGCTGCCTCCATATGTATTTGCCACCGTAAATCAGATCAAAATGGAGGCCAGACATCAGGGGAAAGACATCATTGATCTGGGAATGGGAAATCCCGACCTGGGGACACCTCCGCATATTGTGGCAAAGCTTGCGGAAGCCGCTCAAAAACCACACAATCACCGTTATTCCGCCTCGATGGGAATCACCAAGTTGAGGCTTGCCATTTCAAACTGGTACCGGCGCCGTTTTGATGTGGAGATTGATCCGGATACCGAAGCCATCGTCACCATTGGCGTCAAGGAGGGATTGTCGCACCTTATCCTGGTGACCATCCGGCCCGGAGATGTGGTTTTCACACCCAATCCCACCTACCCTATCCACCCTTTTTCAGCCATTATCGCCGGAGGGGATGTACGGGGAATCCCCATGGGTCCGGACGAGGATTTTTTTCAAAATCTCATGAAAGCCACCAAACAGACCTGGCCCAGACCCAAAGTCCTGATTCTTTCATACCCTCACAACCCCACCACCGAAGTGGTGGACCTTTCCTTTTTTGAAAAAATCGTTGCTTATGCCAAAGAGCACGACATCATGGTCATCCATGATTTTGCCTATGCGGATCTGGTTTTCGATGGATATCAGGCTCCCAGCTTTCTTCAGGCCAAAGGGGCCAAGGATGTGGGGGTTGAATTCTTCTCCCTCTCCAAAAGCTACAGCATGGCAGGATGGAGAGTCGGCTTCTGCGTGGGGAACCCTGAAATCGTGGCTGCCCTGAAGCGGATTAAGAGCTATCTCGATTACGGTATCTTCCAGCCCATTCAGATCGCCGCCATCATTGCGTTAAACGGCGAAAATGAAGAGGATTTCAAGAGCCGGCTGAAGGAACAGCAGCCCTGCGTCAAGGAAATCGTAGACATCTACCGCCAACGCCGGGACGCTCTGGTTTTCGGCCTGGAACGGATCGGCTGGCATATCAGGCCGCCCAAGGGAACCATGTTCGTGTGGGGAAAGATTCCGGAAAAATATCTTAAAATGGGTTCCGTGGAATTTGCCAAGTTCATGATTCATAACGCCCAGGTTGCGGTTTCACCCGGTCTTGGATTCGGCGAATACGGAGATGAATATGTTCGATTCGCCTTGATTGAAAACAACATGCGCATCAATCAGGCAGTGAGAGGAATCAAGAAGATCTTATAGAGGACCTGAATGAAAACACTATATATCGGATTGCTCGGATGCGGAACCGTGGGAACCGGAGTCGCTAGGATTCTTCTGGAAAAGGAGTCTCTTCTCCAAGACCGGGTGGGGGCTCCCATCCGCCTTAAAACAGTAGCAGATATCGATCTGAAACGAGACCGTGGAATTCGTTTTAAGGACGGGATGCTTATTCAGGACCCTTACAAGGTCGTCGACGATCCGGAGATCGATATCGTGGTGGAGATGATCGGAGGAGAAGGGATCGCCAGGGACCTGATCCTGAAAGCTTTTAAAAATGGAAAGCCTGTAGTGACCGCCAACAAGGCGCTTCTGGCCAGCCAGGGGAACACCCTGTTTAAGGCTGCCGCATCCGAGGGCGTTGAGCTGGCGTTTGAAGCAAGCGTCGGAGGGTGTATGCCGGTTATCAAAGCCCTTCGGGAATCCCTGGCGGGGAACCGGATCCTCTCCATGATCGGAATCTTAAACGGCACCTGCAACTATATTCTATCCAAAATCACCCATGAGGGAATTGAATTTCAAGCAGCCCTTGCCGAAGCCCAGGCCAAAGGGTTTGCAGAAGCCGACCCGACCCTGGATGTGGAGGGGCATGACACCGCCCACAAGCTGGCCATCCTCTCCGCCCTTGCCTTTGGCATGGAAATCAACCTGGCCGATATCTATGTTGAAGGGATTTCCCGGATCACACCCATGGACATCGATTTTGCAAGACAGTTCGGATACACGGTCAAACTTCTGGCCATCAGTAAAAATCTCGGCAACACCGTGGAAGCCAGGATCCATCCCACCATGATCCCTGTCGAAAATCTTCTCTCAAGCGTCAACGGTTCGGTGAATGCGCTGACCGTTACCGGAGATGCCGTGGGGGATGTCATGTTCTATGGACACGGCGCCGGGATGATGCCGACGGCTTCCGCAGTGATCAGCGATATCGTGGACCTTGCCCGAAACCGGATATCCGGCGCCTCCTGGGGAAGAATCCCCATGCTCTCCTATCAGCCGGATCGGATCCGGAAGATTCCGATCATCCCCATCCGGGAGATATCCACACATTATTACTTCAGATTTTCAGCCATGGACCAGCCTGGTGTTTTATCCAAAATATCCGGGGTCCTCGGAAACCATGGAATCAGCATTCAGTCCGTACATCAGAAGGGAAGAAAAACCAACGGCTCGGTGCCGGTGGTGATGCTGACCCACCTCGCCAAGGAGGATCATGTCATCAAGGCTCTTTCTGAGATTTCTTCCCTGGATGTGGTGGGCGATACTCCGGTCGTCATCCGCATCGAGGATGAAGCCAATCGGGATTAATTCATGCTCCATAAAATGGAACCGCAAAGCACATAACCGAATAACGGATAACCGCAGGAAGGATATGAAAAACCAGAATACGCTCTATATGATCTGCTCGGACATGGAAGGGATTTTTACTCCTGAGATCTGGATCAATGTTGCTGAAAAAACCGGCATCCCGGAACTCAGACTCACCACCCGGGATGTTCCGGATTATGACGTTCTGATGAAAGGGCGGCTGGCCCTTCTCCATCAGCACAAAATCACCCTTAAAGAGATTCAGAAGGTCATCGCCACCTTAAGTCCCCTCCAGGGCTCCCTCGAGCTTCTCAACTGGCTGAGGTCCAGATATCCCACCATCATCGTCTCCGACACCTATATTGAATTTGCCGGGCCCCTTCTTGAAAAACTGGGATGGCCCACTCTCTTCTGCCATTCCCTTATCACCAACTCGGACGGCATGATCCATGATTACAAACTCAGGCAGATCGACGGGAAACGGATGACCGTAATCTCCCTTAAAAACCTGAATTATAAAGTCATCGGCATCGGCGACTCCTACAACGATATTTCCATGCTCAAGGAATCGAATGCGGCCATTCTGTTCCGTCCTCCGGACGCCGTCAAACAGGAATACAGCCAATTTCCGGTGGCATACTCGTATGATGAATTAAAAACTCATATCCTGAACATCACGGATCACCGGATTTAAGCCGAAAGGAACAGATGGAATGAAAGACCATTGCCTCACCACCTGCCGCGTGATTTACGGAGATACCGACACCATGGGATATGCCTACTACGGGAATTATATGAGATGGTTTGAAATCGGCAGGACAGAGCTGTTCAGGGAATGGGGATTGACCTACAAATCCATTGAAGAAAACGGCGTCTTCCT
>JBFMEI010000151.1:0-5630 GCA_040753295.1 Thermodesulfobacteriota bacterium
ATAAAGGAAGAGGGGATACTTTATTATATATTAAAATAAAGAGATAGTGTCAATGAAAATATACTTTCTATCTTTTACTTCAGCCAAGGGAGGGTTGAATAGAATCAATATGCCTTTTCAACGGCTTTCTGAACGGCGTTCATGATGACGATACTGCTGTTGGTGGCGCCTGAAACCGCATCGACTCTTGTGGACTGAGCTTCGATGATCCGTTTTGGGATGATCTCATTAACACTATTTCCTTTCCATGAGGAAAAATGGTTCAGGATCGTTACGGTTTCCATTTTTCCGCCCCTGGTGGTGATTCTTACAGTGGCGCTGTTGGGCCCCCACCGAAAAAAGCCGTCATATTCGCCATCCTGAAGATTGAGAGCGTTTACCGGAGATCCAATGGGCTGGGCGATCTGACACGAGGATAAGACAATAATGCAACATACGATATAAAAAGATGTATAAAGCATTTTAAAAGCCATTTCTTCCGTTTTCGTATGGAGTTAAGGCCTTTTTATAAAATAGTTATTTTGAGACATCCGGAAATCACCATTATTTTTATATGAAATGTAGTTTTTTTGCCATAAAAAGAGAGACTTTGCAAGGGGGGATTCAGGAGTCATTCGGTGCAGGCCCGGTTCATGCCCGAAGCGACCTCCATCGCATTCTAATTGTCGATGAAAATCCGTTTGACAGCGTCAATGCCTTTCGTTAATAAAATCAGAATTCAGACAAAACGCTCAAGTTAGATAGAAAAGAATTCATCCTCACGTTTGCTCTTCATTTAATAAACCACATTTTTTCAAAGGTAACCAAAGGAAGGCTGCCGGTTTGAACCTGATAGAGGAGGGAAAAATAGAATGAAATATGAAAACGCGTTCACGATGGATACTTCAAGCATCAAATACGGACCGGGCGCAACCCGTGAAATCGGATATGACATGGAGGAACAGAAGTGCCGGCGGGTTTTGGTGGTCACCGACCCGAACCTCGGAAATAGTGATCCGGTGGGCATCACCCTTAAAGCCTTACGGGATCGAGGCATTGATGCGGTACTTTTCGATCAGACCCATATCGAACCGACGGATATTTCGTTCAAAGAAGCCATCACTTTCGCGGTAAAAGGAACGTTCGACGGATATGTCGCTGTGGGCGGCGGTTCCAGTATGGATACCTGCAAGGCAGCGAATCTGTATGCCTCTTACCCTGCGGACTTCATGACATACGTCAACCCACCCGTCGGTCAGGGGGTGCCGGTTCCGGGTCCGCTCAAACCCATGATGGCTATCCCGACCACAGCCGGCACCGGAAGCGAAACCACCGGAGTTGCTATTTTTGACTACCTGGAAATGAATGCCAAGACCGGGATTGCGAGCCGGGCGCTAAGGCCCATCCGCGGCATTATCGATCCTGAGAACACTCGAACCCTGCCCAGGATGGTGGCCGCCTGCACCGGTCTTGATCAGTTGACTCATGCCCTCGAAGCCCTCACGGCGCTTCCTTACAGCCGGCGTCCGGCACCGGATCATCCCCGTCTGCGTCCGGCCTATCAGGGTGCCAATCCCATCAGCCATGTATGGGCATCCCGGGCGGCAGAAATGATATCCAGAAATTTGCTGAAGGTGGTGGAAAATCCGTCCGACGACGAGGCCCGCGGAGAAGTGCTTCTGGCCGCCACATATGCCGGGATCGGATTCGGAAACGGCGGTGTTCACTTGGCGCATGGCATGTCTTATCCGGTGTCGGGAATGGTCCGTGACTTTGTGCCTGAAGGGTATCCTCCCGGACATCCGATCATCCCTCACGGGATGGCTGTATGTCTGAACGCTCCGGCGGTATTTCGATTTACAGCCGAGGCGAATCCCGCAATGCACCTGTACGCTGCAAAACTCATGGGCGTCGATATCTCCAAAGCGGCTCTGGAAGAGGCCGGAGAAATCCTGGCCGACGCCATCCTCAGTCTGATGCAAAAGGTTGGAATGCCCGATGGCCTGAAAGCAGTGGGATTTACAACCCAGGATATCGACAAACTGGTGGAAGGAACACTCCCTCAGCACCGGGTGACCAAGCTCTCTCCGCGGCCGGCAACTGCCGACGATCTGCGGCAGCTATTTTTAAATTCAATGACCTTGTGGTGAAGAAAAAAAAGTGGCAGGGATGAACAAAAAAATAGAACTTGGTGGCGATGCAGGGATTTGAACCCCGGACACTGCGGATATGAGCCGCATGCTCTGACCGACTGAGCTACATCGCCACGGTCTGAAAAATTGCCCGCGCAAGTTATCAATCCTGAAAACTGGAGTCAAGCCGAAAAGCTTATTTTCCGGCATTTGATCCTGCAACCTCCACGCTGTACTCATCCAGGTCTTCGGGCAGACTGCTGAAAACGATCATAAACGGTAAAATCTGGCTGGGTTTGATGTCGGTGTTGATTTTATTCTCTCCGGCCTGATTCGAAAGCCGGCTCTCAATGACTTTCATATCCAATCGGACCAGATCCGGATCCGGGATTATGTTGCCGCAAAAAACGGTCCTGGTTGCCAGAATTTGTTTGGTTTTTGAGATCAATTTCCCGGTCACTTGAGCGTGGGTTCGGTTTCTTGGATAATCGTTACGGATGCGGCCTTTAATCACAAACAGCTTTCCGGCTTTTTCATTTTGAATGAACTTGCCGTCTGCTTCAAGTGGAACCAGTTTTAAATTTCCCTGATCCTGAGCGTCTTCTCCAAGGAATGAGCTGACAAAAGGAATTTCAATGCCGAATTGATTCATCAGATAGACAGCTCCGGAAACCGCGACTCCAACAAGGAGAATCAGAATGCCGATGCGGGCCGTAATCCCCATTCTTTTTTTTTCAACCGGGATTGGAAATGCCGTCGCTGTCGGTTTTTCGTCTGAATAAAGGGCTTTTTGAGGGATGGATTCCATCGGTGCTGCAGGGCCTTCTTCAATGGATGTAGCAGGTTCTCGGGCTGTTTCATCAGGTGTTTGTTCGACATCGATTTTAAATTCCAGCTCCAATTCTTTTTCTTTTTTGACTTCTTTTTCTGTTTCAGGTTCTTTTTGTTTATCTTCTTCCGCCCTCACCTGGAATTCGGAAAGGTCAATTTCATCGATAACATCTGAAGCAGGTTCATGATCGGACGGTTTTTCCGGTCTTGATACGGGAACAGGCTCGACCATGGCAGGTTGTGAAGTTTCTGTTCCAGCAGATTCGAATTCCAGTTTTATTTCTTCAGTTTCGGGTGCAGGTTTTTTTTCAGTTTTGGGTTGACGTTCGATTTCAAGAATCTCTTCCAAATCAAAGAGATCAAGGTCCTGCTTCTGCTCGCTTGGAACTTCATGGGCGAGGGGCTTTGACTTTGCCGATTCCTTCGCGGCCACATCATCGATTTCAAAATCAAGGTCCAAATCCCCTGGAGAGACTTTCTGATTTTTCAATAAGGAATCAGATGAATCAAGTTCGAATTCAATTCCGTCATGTATGGATTTTCTGGTCTTTCCCTCTGCGCTGTCAAAGATTTCGGAAAGGTCGATATCATTCAGTTCGTCGAGAATGTCCCCTTTTGCTTTCTCGGTTTTCATATCGGATTCCTTTTTCATCTCCCCTTTTTCCGGTGATAAAGGAAAAAGAGGAGTATCTTGAATCGGATTTTCCGTTCCGGGCAACACGTCATCAATATTTATCGACTCCGGTAAGCCGGAGCTGGGACTTACCGTGAAGACGCTGCGGCATTTTGAACATTGGACTTTTGCACCGTTTTCCTTGATAAGGCTTTCGTCCAGATTAAACCGACTCTGGCATTTATCGCAGGTGACGATCATGGCTGGGCTCCTGGCTTATAATTTTAATTGATAGATTCCTGGTAGGGCACGGTAATTTTCAGCATGGTCAAGGCCGTAGCCAACCAAAAATCCACTTTGAACTACATGACAACCGTACTCAACATGGATATCCGCTTTTCGCCTTTCCCGTTTATCAAGAAAGCTGCAGATTTTGACCGACCGTGGGTTCAATGAGTTTAAGTAATCGATAAGAAATTCCATTGTCAGGCCTGTATCGACAATATCTTCGACAACAAGGACATCAGTTCCCTTGACATCGATCTCCACCTCTTTTTTCAGGATAAGCTGCCCTGTTGATTGTGTGCCTGACCCGTAGCTGGAGATCCAGACAAAGTCGATTCGAACCGGAATCGACAGGTTCCGGACAAGGTCCGACAGGAAGATAAAGGATCCTTTAAGTACGGAAACGAGCACAAGGTCATGATTCAGATAATCGGCCGAAATACGTTTCGCCATCCCCTGTACCAAGTCGGCGATTTTGTCCTTCGTGAGTAGGGGGATGAGTTCTGCCATTGCTTTGGACGTGACGGATGCCCTTATAAACCGGTTTTCGACAGCTCTTCGATCAGCTTTTTCTGCTGTGCAGTCAACTTTTTCGGCATCTGAATCAGAATATGAACATATAAATCTCCTTTTCCGGTTCCCTTCATATGAGGAAGGCCGTATCCGGTCAATCGCATTTTGGTCTTATGTTTAACCCCGGAGGGAATGGTTAGGCTGAGTTCTTTATTCTCCAACGTCGGCACGGAAATGGTCGTCCCCAGCAAGGCTTCTGTCAGCCGGATCTCCTTGTCCATGTTCAGGTCATATTCTTCAGCAGTGTATATGGAATCCGGTATGATTTTAGACTGAATGTATAGATCTCCTGAAGGACCTCCGAATTGCCCGGGTTCTCCTTTTCCGCCGATCCGCAATTTCTTTCCGGCAATAAGCCCTTTCGGAATTCTTACCGTCAAATTCTCCTGGTCCGTTCCATGACCAAAACCCAGTTTTTTAACAGCGCCGGTGGCGATTTCCTGAAGGGTTAATGGGAGTTCATAGATTAAATCCGATCCTCTGACCTGACGTTCCTGCTGACGGTTTTGAAATTGAAAAGGAGACCCGGATCCGAAGGTGAACCGGATTCCTCCCGGACCCCTTCCTGAATCCGTTCCTCCGAACCCGAATTCCCTGAATATATCGCTGAAATCAAATCCCCTGAAAATATCTTCCTGGGAGAACCGCTGATGGAATCCGTTGGATCCGTAAGTGTCATACTGTTTCCGCTTTTCGTCATCGCTCAGAACCGCATACGCCTCGCTGATTTTCTTGAATTTTTCTTCGGCGTTCTTATCCCCTTTGGCATGATCGGGGTGGTATTTCATGGCCAGCTTCCGATATGCTTTTTTGATTTCTTCTTTGGAAGCGGTTTTGTTGACACCGAGTGTTTTATAATAATCCGAATCCGGCATGGATCTTCTTTAATCTCTTTCCGCTTAAAATATTGTCATTAATTTCATATATTAAGCGAAAACAGGCATCCTGTCAAGATGAATGGGGGGTCCCTGAAGATACTGTTTTTTGAGCGGATTTAAGGGCGATCATGAGAACGGACAAGGCTGAGGGGGTCATACCGTCGATACGCGAGGCCTGTCCTAAAGAATTCGGCATCACGGTGGAAAGTTTTTCCTTAAGTTCATTCGAAAGGCCTTGAATTTTGGTGTAATCGAAATTTTTCGGAATTTTTTTACTTTCCAGATCCTTAAATTTGGCAACTTCTTTAAGCTGCCGCTGAATATACCCTTCGTATTTGA
>JBFMEI010000152.1:0-5597 GCA_040753295.1 Thermodesulfobacteriota bacterium
ACGTTCAGAAGCTCCTACACTCCGTTGAACGACAATATCATCAACGGCCGGATCCGCGGGGTCGCGGGAGTGGTCGGATGTACGAATCCCAGAGTCAGGCAGGACTGGGTTCATGTGGAGCTCGTGAAAGAGCTGATAAAAAATGATGTCCTGGTCGTGCAGACCGGCTGTTCGCAGATCTCTCTGGCAAAAGCAGGGCTCACCACTCCTGAAGCATCGGTTCTGGCAGGGCCGGGATTGCGGGAGGTATGTGAAACCGTTGGAATGCCTCCGGTCCTCGGGCTCGGCGCATGTGTCGACAACAGCCGAATCCTGATCGCATGCGCGGAAATGGTTAATACCGGCGGGCTGGGTCAGACTATTGCGGATCTTCCGGTCGCCGGCGCGGCTCCTGAATGGATGAGTGAAAAAGCGATTGCCATCGGCCAGTATTTCGTGGCTTCCGGCGTATTTACGGTCTTTGGGGTTACTTTCCCCATAATCAAAGGAACCAAGTTCCATAAGCTCCTTTTTGAAGGACTGGAACAGCAGGGATTTGGAAAATGGGGCTTTACCCCGGATCCTTATGAAATGGCGAAAATGATGATCGAGCATATCGATAAAAAACGGAAGGCTCTGGGTCTCGACAGATCCCGGGAGAGGATTCTCATGGATATGGCCGACCGCCAGAAGCTGGAAGTGGCCTGATACCCTCATATTTCATCTGAATGGAAAAGGGCTTCGCCGGGCGAAGCCCTTTTTTTATGGATTGAAGGAATCCCCGAGCGGCAATGTTGAAAGAAATCGATACAGAGTCGCTCTTCCGACTCCCAGAAGCCTGGCCGCCTTTGACCGGTTTCCTCCTGCCTCTTTCAATGCCGATTCCACGCGCTCGCGGGTGAGCTTTCCGGCCTTCTTTTCTCTGCCGGCCTTATTCTTCTCTTCAGGACCAGGATAGATTGAACTGCGGATGATCCGAAACTCCCTGAACTCAAGGGGAAGGTCATGGATGCCGATTTCGGCTCCATTGCATTTCACAACCGCAAATTGAATGGTGTTCTGGAGCTCCCTTACATTGCCGGGCCAGGGATAGTCCATTAAGGAGGACAATGCATCTCTTGAAATCCGTAAGGGCTTCTGATGATAGGTATCCGAGGCTTCCTTAAGAAAGTGTTCGATAAGAAGGGGAATGTCGGTTTTCCGTTCTCGAAGAGGAGGAATATGGATGGGGATCACCGCCAGCCGGTAATACAGATCGTCTCTGAAGCGGTTTTCGGAAAGGGCTTTCTTCAGGTTGATGTTGGTTGCGCTGATGATCCGCACATTCACCGAAATGGTTTTTTCATCCCCAACTTTTTCAAAATGTCCGGTCTGAAGAAACCGAAGCAGTTTGACCTGCATCGATTTTGAGAGTTCATAGACTTCGTCCAAAAAAAGGGTTCCGCCATCGGCGAGCTCGAACCGTCCCTTTTTATCCCGGATGGCTCCGGAAAACGCACCCTTGACATGCCCGAAAAGCTCGCTTTCAATGAGTCCTTCGGGAATTGCGCCGCAGTTGATCGGCACAAAAGGGCCGCTTCTCCGATGGCTCTCCTGGTGGATCGCATTGGCCACGAGCTCCTTGCCGGTGCCGGTTTCTCCAAAGATATGGACCGGATAGTCATATCCGGCCACATTTTGAATCTGCTGATAGACCTGAAGCATCTTCGTGTCTTTTCCGATGATGCCGCTGAATTCTCCGATTTTTCCTGCTTTCAGCTTCAGATCCACCAGGTCGGTCAGATCCATGAAAGAGGAGAGCACGCCGAAAAAATTTCCGTTCTCATCATTCATCCGTGTCACCGTGATGTCGATCAGACGGGTCCCTCCTTCTTTGGTATTGATATGGACGGAATACTGGTTCCGGTCGAGCAGTGACGGGTTTTCGTAAAGAAACGCACACCGGTCTCCGCAGAACGGGGTTCCGAAGACCTCATGGCAGTCTCTATTGAGCACTTCCTCCCGGTCGTATCCGGTGATCCGTTCGGCTTCCTTGTTGAAAAAAAAGATCCGGCGATTCATATCATGGGCGATGATCCCTTCTTTCAGATTGTCGAGGATCCGCTCCAGATTGGCTTTGACGGCTATGAGTTTTTCAAAATTCAACTTGAGAAGAATCCTTGTGAATTGCCTGAATAATTCCTACCTAAATTGAGCGTTTTAAACATTCTCTAATTGGAGAATGGGATACCTGTTAGGTATGTCTGGAAATACTCTTTTTTATGATTTCCATATGAATTTATTGTTTTTAACTTCCTTGTAATTATTTAAAACACTCAATTTAGGTCTTAAAAAAGCGGCATTTTTATCTACCGCACCCGGCCGTGAAAGTCAACCGGAGTTGGGGCGTGATGAACATGCGGGGTAGGGTATTCTTCTCACCCATTCTTAAAAAAAACCAAAATTTTATTGAATCCGGCTCTTTTTTCTTCTAATAAATCCTTTTGCCATGATTTAAAAAGCTCAATTCAGGTTGAACCTGATTGAGCGATCAATCTAGGTTGAAATAAACCAAAATGCAAAGGGGAAATATATGAAAGTACTTGTCAGCGACAATTTGGGTGAAGCCGGAATTCAGATTCTCAGAGCTGAAAAAGATATTCAGGTTGATGTGAAAACAGGGCTCCCGCCCGAGGAATTGAAAAAAATCATCGGGGAATATGACGCATTGATTGTCCGAAGCGCCACAAAAGTGACCGGGGAGATCATCAATGCAGGCACCCGGCTTAAGGTGGTGGGCCGCGCCGGTATCGGTCTGGATAATGTGGATGTTCCGGCTGCCACAAAACGGGGGATCGTGGTTATGAACACCCCGACGGGGAATATCGTCACCACTGCTGAGCATGCCATCGCCATGATGCTCTCCCTGTCCCGGAATATCCCCCAGGGAACCTCGACTTTAAAAAGCGGGATGTGGGAAAAAAAGAAGCTTCAGGGAAGAGAAATTTTCAATAAGACACTCGGGCTGATCGGATATGGAAAAATCGGATCCATTGTTGCGGACCGGGCAAGGGGATTAAAGATGCAGGTCATTGTGTATGATCCGTTTGTAACCCCGGAACGGATCCGGGAAGATGGATTCGAAAGTGTGACACTGGAAGCGCTCTATGAACGTTCGGATTACATCACGGTTCATGTACCCAAGATGAAGGGGACGGCGGGTCTTCTGAACAAGGCTGCCTTTGATAAGATGAAAAAAGGGGTTATGATCATCAATTGCGCCAGAGGCGGGATCGTCAATGAACAGGATCTTCATGACGCCATCAAGGCAGGCAAGGTGGCCGGAGCGGCTCTGGATGTTTTCGAAACCGAACCTCCTGGAAAAACGCCTCTTCTGGAACTCGCTAACGTTATCGGAACGCCCCATCTCGGAGCATCCACTGCTGAAGCCCAGACCAATGTGGCTATTGATGTGGTGAGGCAGATCATCGGGTTTCTGAAACATAACACGATCGTCAATGCCGTCAATGCCCCTTCGGTTTCCGGAGAGATCCTCAATCGGCTCGGTCCTTTCATCATCCTGGCCGAAAAGATGGGGCGGCTTCAGTCCCAGTTGTCCTGCGGTCCCCTCAAAGAGGTAGCCGTAACGTTTAATGGGGATTTCGGCGGAATGGATCTTTCACCGGTCACCACAGCGGCATTGAAAGGGATTTTAATGCCCATTGTCAAAGATGAAGTGAATTTTGTGAATGCTCCGGAGTTGGCAAAAGGGATGGGAATTAAAATTACGGAAAGCATGAGCCCTGAAGCCGGGGACTATACCCAGCTTGTTACACTTCGCAGTGAAGCCCGGGAGATGACCACGGTTATTTCCGGGACGATTTTCGGAAAAAAAGAGATGCGGGTCGTCAAAATCAACGATTTCCGCCTGGAACTGGTCCCGGAAGGGTATATGGTGCTGATTTATAACCAGGATAAACCCGGCGCCATCGGAAGCATCGGGAGTACCCTCGGAAAACATCAGATCAACATCAGCCGCATGCAGGTGGGTCAGGATCAGGAGAAAAAGAAGAATGTCATTTTTCTTAAAACCGATACTCTGGTTCCGGAATCCGTGTTGCAGGAGTTAAAAGCCCTGCCGCTCGTGGAGAGCGTCATCCCCCTTACCTTTGGAGAGGATGCAGTTCAGACATGCGCATTCGGCGCAAAATCTTAATCGATAACAGACCCGGTCAGTCAAGAATAGGAGAAAAATATGGCTGAAGAAAAAAGTGATTTTGTGGTCAAGGATCGAAGGATCTTCAGTCAGGAGGAATCCCAGGAAAAACCGGCTGAAGAGAAGAAGGAGAGACCTCTTGAAGAGCCTGAGGTGAAATCATCTAAAGCTTCGGAATCCCATGAGCCTCCGGAACCTCCATTACCTGAAATCAATTTTGCAACCTTTATCCTGTCGCTTCATTCTTCCGCGCTGGTTCACCTCGGCATTATGGAAAACCCGGCCATAAAAGAAAAATCCAAAAACATGGCGCTTGCCAAGCAGACCATCGATATCCTCGGAGTAATCGATGAAAAAACCCGCGGAAACCTGGATAAGGACGAAGAGAACCTCCTGAAAACGATTCTGCATGATCTGAGGCTGACCTACGTTAAAGAAAAGGACTGATACTCGAATCCATCAGGAGGGTAGAACGCCGGTCAACGGGATAAAACTCTGTTCACCGGCAAAGATCAATCTCTTTCTGCATGTTGTGGGAAAACGGCCTGACGGATATCATGACCTCTTTTCCCTCATCTGCCCGGTGGGGATTTTCGATGCCGTTTCCATATCCTTTCAAGGCTCTGAAATCACAACAACCTGCAACGATCCGTTAGTCCCGGACGATGAATCGAATCTGGCCTATCGGGCGGCAAAAGGATTCCTGGATCAACTGGGCCGATCGGCATCCGCAGGCTTCCGGGGAATACGGATCGCCATAGAAAAACAGATTCCGGTCGGAGCAGGACTGGGAGGAGGGAGCGGCAATGCCGCCGCAGTCTTATGGGGGCTCAACCACTCTCTCGGGAGACCGTTCAATAAAAAGATCCTTTTAAAGATCGGACTATCCATCGGTGCCGATATCCCGTTCTTTATTTTTTCACGTCCTGCCCTGGCAAGGGGTGTGGGGGAGAAACTGAAGGGGTACCATGGCCTCCATCCATACTCTGCGGTCATCCTTTTTCCCGGATTCAGCGTTTCCACGGCCGAGGTTTTCCGTAGTTTTAATTTTGGATTGACATCGTGTGAAAGAAAACTTAATTATACCTCTTTTATAAAGCATAAATTTGATGTAAAGCATCATCTCTGGAATGATTTGGAGGGGGTTACAGCCTCCCGGCATTCCGAGATCAATGAAATCAAAACCGCGTTGTGTGAACAGGGGGCTTTAGGAGCTCTTATGACCGGGAGCGGACCCTCGGTCTTCGGCCTGTTTAAAACCAGGAAAAAAGCCGAAGCTGCGGCTGCTGCTTTAAAGCGACAGGCCGGGCATAAGGTTTTTTGCTGCGATCTCATTACCCGGCCGATACGGTTTGATACGATTTTGCCGGAGGGAAGATTCGATAACGCTTGGGGCGTCGTCAAGCGGTAAGACACAGGATTT
>JBFMEI010000153.1:0-5595 GCA_040753295.1 Thermodesulfobacteriota bacterium
ACAAAAGGTTACCGGCCTGATCAACACCTTAGTCGAGACAGCTCTTGGGGAGCATGATCATGCAACCCACATCTTCCTCCAGTGGTTTGTAACCGAACAGGTGGAAGAAGAGGAAAGCGCTAATGCCATCCTCCAGAAGCTGAAATTCACCGGAGAGGCGAAGAGTGCGCTTTTCATGATCGACCGGGAGCTTGCCACCCGGGTTTTTACCCCACCCGGTGCAGCAGGACCGGCAGAGTAACAATCTTAAGGGAGCCGTGTTCAAAGAAACGCGGCACCCTTTTTTATTCATTCATTAGGGAGATCACGGATATGAACATATGGAAATGCGGAAACTGCGGCTATACCCTGGAGTCAGATACGCCTCCTGACAAATGCCCTGCGTGTAAACAAAATTGCGAGTTTTTAAATGCCACGTGTTATACGCCGGATTGCGCGATTGATGGAACGGATAAACGGATCGGAAAAAAATAGGAGTCTGAAGCCATGCCAAAAGCTCTGATTGTCTATGCGACGCGAAGCGGAGAAACACGGGAGATCGGGAACCTGATTGCAGAGGGACTGAGAATTTCAGGCTCTGAAGCAATGGTTGTTGATGTCAAGACCATTAAAAACGAAAAAGACCTTCAAGGATATGATGCGTTGATCCTAGGTTCCGCGACCTACCACGGAGAGATGATCCAGTCCATGAAAACATTGCTATTTCTTGCCGAAAAAGCTAACCTTGAAGGAAAGGCAGGAGGCGCATTCGGTGCATTCGGCTGGAGCGGCGAAGCTCCGGATCGTATTTATGAGACCATGAAGCATATTTTCAAGATGAATATGGCGCAGAGTCCGTTGCGCCTGAAGTCGAGCCTGATTCAGGGAGCGGTCAAGGTGGCTCAGGATTACGGCCGGGAGATTGCTGAAAAAATCAAATAGAGCTGATGGATTCAAACCGAGTTTCGTATTGTCTTACCGATTAACCGATTGATTTGAACAAGAAAGAGAGGGAATCATGACCACTCCTCGACATTGTCCTGGATTCAACGAACTGAAACATCTCAAATCCTTTTCGTGTAAATGCCCGAATTGCGGAAAAGAAAAAGAGATTTTTTCCGATGAGTTCGATAAAAAACACAAGTGTGCGGGATGCGGCAAGGAAATCGACTTCAATCAGTGCACCCTTGAGGGGAATGCATAGCCGCATTCTGCATGCCGACTTTTCATAGAATGTGAATCGTCTGTTTTTATCAAGACCTGTTGTGATAATTTCAGAAATAGGTTATCGAAACCAATGCTGGGAACCCGGATCATCATTTTTCTATTATTGTTTTCCGGAATCGCCGCCGTCGGCTTTTCGGCTGAAAACAAGGGCCCCAGGGAGATCTCACTTGAAGGAGGAACCGGCGGACCGGTCCCATTCCCTCATCATCGGCATCAGGATGCCGTGGGAAGCTGCACCATCTGCCATGACCTGTTTCCACAGCAGGTCGGAGGGATTCAGGAATTGAAGAACCGGCAGAAGCTTGCTTCCAAAGACGTGATGAACAAGAGTTGCATCAAATGCCATCGGGAAAAAAAGACGGCAGGAGAGAAATCAGGACCTCTCACCTGCACCACCTGTCATAAAAAACCGGGGTAATGAATATGAATCTGCTTGGACTTCAGGGAAGCCCCAGAAAAAAGGGGAACACCCGATATCTGCTGGAGCTCTTTCTCAAGGAAGCTGAAAAACTGGGAGCCAAAACCCATCTTGTGGAGGTGGATACAAAGAAGATTCAGCCCTGCAAAGAATATACGGTTTGCGAAAAAAAAGGGTATTGTCCCATCGACGATGACATGAGCCGTGAAATTTATCCGCTTCTTCGGGAATCGGAGGTTATCGTCATGGCCACTCCGGTTTTTTTCTACGGACCCACCGCACAGATGAAGGCCCTTATTGATCGGACCCAAACGCTGTGGGCAAGAAAATATAAGCTGAATCTCACGGATCCCGGCCGCAGGTTTCGCCGGGGGTTTCTTCTTTCATTGGGTGCCACAAAGGGAGCCAATCTGTTTGAAGGAATAACCCTGACCGCAAAATATTTTTTTGACGCGGTCGGCGCGGAGTTCAACGGGAGTCTTCTCTATCGAAAAATCGAGGGAATCCACGACATGGAGAAGCACCCCACGGTTCTCGAGGATGTCCGCCGGGAAGTCAAGGCACTCCTTTCCCCCCTGTCAGGTCGACCTAAAATTCTCTTTACCTGCAGAGAAAACGCCTGCAGAAGCCAGATGGCCGCCGCTTTTGCCCAGCAGTATGCCGGCGATCGGATCGAAGTATTAAGCGCCGGAACCCAGCCTGCGCCGGCACCCAATTCAACCATGATCGAGGCAATGCAGGAAAAAGGAATCGATATGGGATTCCGTCGTACCCGGAAACTGGATGAAGCCCTGGCCGGATTTCCGCCCCGGATGATCATTACCATGGGATGCGGAGAAGAATGCCCGGCTGTTCCAGGGGTAAAACGGGAAGATTGGGCGCTTCCGGATCCTTCGGGGAAATCGATGGAATTGATGAGAGAGGTTCGGGATAAAATCGAAGAAAAAGTCAAAGAATTGATCGCGCAGAACTTAAACTGAAAAAGGAGGAAGGAATCATGGCCAGATACGTTTGCACCGTCTGTGGGTATGTTTACGATCCGAAACAGGGAGATCCCGACAGCGGCGTTAAGCCCGGAACCCAATTTGAAGATATTCCGGAAGATTGGACATGTCCGGTCTGCGGCGCATCCAAAAGCGATTTTGAAAAGGAAAGCTGATTCTATCGGATTGATTTATTTTTTCATTCCTGACGTCGTCCACGCAAGTGCCCTTTTTGAGGAAAAGGTTCTCACAAAAAGGGCACTTGTTGTCGGCAGGGAAAAAAATCAATCACGTCATCAAATGAATTGAGGGGAAGAGGGATGAAACCGACTGAAGTTGCCGAAGGAATTTATAATGTTGGCGCCGTCGATTGGAATATCAGGGATTTTCACGGATACTCCACCTATAACGGCACAACCTACAATGCGTTTTTAATTCTAGATGAAAAGGTCGCACTGATCGATACGGTCAAAAAGGAATATAGCGATAGACTCATTGAAAATATCTCTGCTCTGATCGACCCGAAAAAAATCGACCTGGTGATCAGCAATCATACGGAGATGGATCACGCAGGATCACTCCCAGGAATCATGCATCGAATCGGAGAAGATAAACCCCTGTATTGTTCCCAGATGGGGTTGAAGAATCTCCCCCGGCATTTTCGTCAGAAATGGAATTTCCGGGGAGTCGGAAACAAGGAGGTTTTGAGCCTCGGAAAGCGCAGCCTCACATTTCTGGAAACCCGGATGATTCACTGGCCGGACAGCATGTTCACCTATCTGAATGAGGAGGGGATCCTCTTCTCGAGCGACGGATTCGGTCAGCATTATGCCGGATGGGAAAAATTCGATGACCAGATCGGGGATCGGATCATGCCCCATGCCAAGAAATACTTTGCCAATATTCTGCTTCTCTACAGCCAAAAAATTTTGGATCTGATCGAAAGTCTGACCGGGCTGGGCCTGAAAATCAATATGATCTGTCCGGATCACGGAATCCTCTGGAGAAAAGATCCCGGGAAAATCATCCGGGCATATGCCGAATGGAGCAAACAGAAATCCAAAACCAAAGCCCTCGTCATCTATGACACCATGTGGCAAAGCACTGAAAAAATGGGAATTGCCCTGGCTGAAGGGCTGATCGCCGAACAGACCGAAACCTTTCTCATGCATCTCCGGAAATGGCACCGGAGCGATGTGATGACGGAAGTCCTTGATGCCGGTGCGGTCATAGTCGGTTCTCCCACCTTAAACAACGGCCTCTTTCCGACGGTTGCCGATTTTTTAACTTATATGAAAGGACTCAAGCCGAAAAATAAAATCGGCCAGGCTTTCGGTTCATACGGGTGGAGCGGTGAATCCGTAAAGCTCGTTCATGATGAACTGGAAGCCATGAAATTTGAAATCATGGAGCCCGGCATCCGGATTCAATATGTTCCGGACTCAAAGGGGCTTGAGGACTGCTTTTCTTTGGGAAGACGGATCGGCCGAAAACTGAAATCCTTTACAGGATAAGGATTGGTATCCGGACAGGAGGCCTGGAGAGGTCCTGACTCATGGGCCGCTCTTTCCTCCGATTCCGTCAAGGGTTCATGGTATTATGAAAATTCCGGTAATTGAACTGAGCGATTGTATCCGATGCGATGTGTGCGTCGAAGTCTCTCCTAGGGTTTTTATGCACAACGAATCGGATTTTATCCAGATCGCCGTCCTTTCCGAATATCCTGAAAAAGAGGTGGATGATGCGATCCGGTACTGCCCTGCCCGCTGCATTTCCTGGGGAGAGGAATAAGGGTTACGGGAGTGAACATTAAAGCAGTTAAAAACCGGATCCGCCTCGTGTTTGAAAAAAAAGAGCCTGAAACAAATCTGAAGGAGATCTGCCGTCTTTTTCCGTTCCAAACGGTCAATGCCCTCTTTTCATTTCTATACGGCACTGACACCTCAATCCGATGGCAGGCCGTTTCAGCCATGGGTGAAGCGGTCAACGCACTGGCTGAAAGGGATCTTGAAGCATCCCGGGTGGTCATGCGACGCCTGATGTGGAACCTGAACGAAGAATCCGGAGGGATCGGATGGGGATCTCCCGAAGCATTCGGGGAAATCTGCGCAAGAAACGCCGTTCTCGCTTCAGAGTACGCTAAAATTCTGATATCCTACATCGACCCCCATCAGAATTTTATTGAAAATCCGCTCCTGCAACAGGGGATTCTCTGGGGGATCAGCCGTATAGCCCACGTCCGGCCTCACGTTGTCCGGGAGGCACCGGGGCATCTTGTCCGGTTTTTAGAATCCTCTGACCCGAATCTTCGAGGAGTTGCGGTCTTTGCCGCATCGGCATTCCACGATCCCAGGACCGACCCCTTTCTTGAAGCACTTTCAGAGGATTCAGCCGAAATCGTCATCTTCATGGAGCAGAGACTCCAAATTCGCAAAATCTCCTCACTTGCGAGCCGCCTGATCTGAAATCCTCATCCGATCGACGACTCATTGAAGCATTAAAAATGCATACCGATTCATTTCCTGTGAATAGGAATCCCGAACTTCGATGGGGAATCCGAACTGTTTCACGGTTGAGAAGACATCGACGGCCATGGACTCGGGAGACGGGCGGGCCGCAGACGGCACCTTGCAGCTTGTCCGGGATCCCGCACATCTTTCGCACAGACCGCAACTGTCCATGAATAAAAGAAAAGCTCTTTCATATCCGGCAAGAAAAACCGCCCGTTCCAGCCGGGACAATCCGGCATTCACTTTTCTGGTCCACGAATGCCGGTCCTCAGGTTTTGCCACTCGTTTTTCAAATCGGAAAATGACTGCCATTCGATACTCGGAAAAAAACCGCTCGCATTCTGCAACCGAAGGGACATTCGGTGGACATGAGGCATTCCGGCCGTACTCCCTGCAACCGAAGATGCATTTCATCCGAACCCATTGGGAAACGACGATTTTCCCGGGATCGATCCATTTATAATCGGTAAGTTTGAAC
>JBFMEI010000154.1:0-5563 GCA_040753295.1 Thermodesulfobacteriota bacterium
GGATTTTTTTTCCAAGTTTTACCTCAATGGTCTTCAAACGATGGGTCCCGTTTCCAAGCTGTTGAAGGACTTGTTTTTGAAACTCAGGGAGGCAATTTTCAGAAAGGGCTCTTTTCCCTTTTCCGGTAATTCGGAATCCTTCGATGGTAATTCCATCCAGGCCGGAGGGAAGAATGCATCGTATGGTTTCGCCCATGGGATAGATGTAATATTCGGCGATCCACCTGAAAAACGGGATCATGGATTCAGGAAAAAGCGGCTCCGAATCCAGAACTTCTTTGATGAATTTAATATCAATGGATTCCTTTGGATCTCCTGGGCCGATCACATACCCCCGGATCATTCGTTTTCCGAAAGGAACAATTACCCGCTTGCCGGCAAGGTCAAGGGAGGCGAATTCTTCTCCGGTCTCGTAGACAAAGCTTCGGTGAACCGGAAGTGGAACAGCAACTTCGATATACCGGTTTTTGGATTTTCCTGAATTTTTATTGACAGTCATTCATCCATCTTTTAACGTTCGATGAGTACCGATGCAATCCTATTTATTATCTGAATTGAGCCTTTTAAATAATGACAAAAGAATTTATATAGCATCTTCAGCAAACTCAACAATCGCTCAATTTAGGTAGAAGAAACACAAATGCATGCAGCCTAAATATCCATAATCGCTCAATGCAGGTATTACCATAAATCGATTTCATCTGAAACAGCGGCTCGGATATTCCTAAAATATAGGATACTGTTATGGATCCTAAATTTCTGTCGCCGACCCCGATGATCGACAGCGACAATCCCAAGGTCGTCCAATATGCCATGGATGCGGCGAAAGATGCGATACCCGACAAGATTAAAGTGGCGATTAGGCTTTATTACCGGGTTCGTGACGATATTCGATACGATCCCTATACCCCATTCCATCTCCCCGAGCATTACCGTGCCGGAGCGATACTAGAAAGAAAAAGAGGATATTGCGTTCCAAAAGCATCTCTCTTATGCGCCATGGGGAGGGCATGCCGAATTCCCACACGTATCGGATTTGCAACCGTAAAGAATCATCTGGCGACGCGGCAGCTTATTGAATATATCGGCAGTGATATATTTGTTTACCATGGATATGTCGAATTTTATTTGAATAACAAATGGGTCAAGGCGACACCGGCATTTAATGCGGAATTATGCTTCCGCCACCGGGTGGCTCCTCTTGAGTTTAATGGAAAGGAGGATTCCATTTTTCAGTCTGTCAACCTGGAAGAAAAACGGTTTATGGAGTATATCGAAGATCACGGGACCCATGCTGACATTCCGCTGGAAAAAATTCTTTCTGCCTGGAAAAAAACGTATGGTCATGACCGGGTTGAAAGGTGGATTGCGGAATTTGAGAAATCCGGCAGTAGAATGAATCGAAATTTTTTTAATGAAGAGTTAATCGACAAGTGAGAGGAAGTCATGATTGAAATCGGAATTCCCGGGTATCGTAAACTGGTTTTAAATCATCTGGTATTGGATTACAATGGAACCCTGGCCTGTGACGGGATCCTTCAGAAAGGAGTGAAAGAGCTTCTGATTACATTGTCAAAAAAGATGAAAATCCATGTCATTACCGCGGATACCTTTGGAAAGGTTCGATCCGGCATGACCGGAATTCCCTGTGATATTTCGATTTTTCCGGCCGAAGGGCAGGATACCGGCAAGCTGGAATATATCCGTAAATTGGATCCGACTCACACGGTATGCGTGGGAAATGGTCGAAATGATCGGCTGATGTTGAAAGAGTCGGCCCTCGGAATTGCGGTCATTCTCGGAGAAGGAGCTGCAATTGAAACGCTTATGGCGGCTGATCTGGTTTGTACCAGCATCACTTCTGCCCTTGACCTGCTGCTCAACCCACTGCGGCTTACGGCGACTCTCCGGTCATAAAATCGGATCTATTTTTTATCCGCTTGAATATCGCGGAGGAATCAGCGGTAGATAAGTTCTGTTTTGTCGACAGGGCGCCAGATCGGATTCAAACCCGAAAAATTCAGAAATCATCCGGCCGGAAACAAGGAACACCTGAAACCTAAATTAGGTGAAATGAAATCCGCCTGTTTGAGCCAATCCATGAAAGGACGAGATCCATGAGGGAATTGAATCCTGTTCGGATGGAAGTGATTCTT
This sequence comes from Thermodesulfobacteriota bacterium, assembly GCA_040753295.1. Taxonomy (GTDB): domain Bacteria; phylum Desulfobacterota; class Desulfobacteria; order Desulfobacterales; family UBA2156; genus RBG-13-49-15. The sequence continues at coordinate 2,157 of JBFMEI010000154.1, forward strand.
GCAATCGTATTCTGGATGATTCTTCCGTTTTCAACCCGGGCGGAGGAGGTCATCACCCTTGAAAAAGCATTGGAGACCGCTCTTGCCAGAAATCCGGTCCTTAAAGCGGCTGAGAGCGATGTGGCTGCTTCCCGGGCCAGAGTGACTCAGGCCACATCCGCTTATTATCCTCAGGTTAATGCCACAGGAGGATATTCCTATCGCCACAATGAAACGGAGTCTGCTTTGCCGAATGGATCCGGCCGAAAAGAAGAGTATTCCGGAGGGCTTCTTGTTTCTCAGCTCCTTTATGACTTTAGCCGGACTTCAGGTTTGCTGAAAAGCAGTCGTCAGTCTCTGATTGCCGATCGATACGACTTGGATGCGGTTCGCAATACCCTGATCCGGGATGTTAAAATACGCTATGTTGAGGCTCTGAAAAGACAGCAGTTGGAAGATGTGAGCCGGAAAGCGCTGAATGTCAGGATTGAGCATCTGGAGCTCGCCCGCGCCTTGTATCGTCAGGGAATGCGTCCAAAAATCGATGTGATCCGGAGCGAAGCCGAGGTCTCGCAGGCTGAATTGTCCCTGGTCCAGGCGCGCTATGCGCTCCAGCAGGCAAGAGTGGGGTTGGAAACCGTTTTGGGAGGATCTCCTGCTCAGGGGAAATATCTGCTGGCGGAAACCGGGCCCATACTGCAGACGCCCGCCGGCCTGGATTCTCTTCTATCCCTTGCATATCGACGGAGGCCGGAGTTGTTCAATTATGAAGCACGGATTCGAGCAGCTGAGGAAACCCGGAATTCGATCGGACGATCTTCCTGGCCTAATCTGAATGCAGACGGCGCTTATTTGTATTCAGGGACTGAATTTCCCCTTGATGATCGGTGGGAAGCCGGGGTTTCACTCAAGTGGGAACTTTTTACCGGTTTCAGGCGGACCGGACGGATTCATGAAGCTGAAGCTGAAATCAGAGGACTTCAGGCGCTCATGGAAAACCGGAAACTTCAGGTTGCCGAAGAGGTAACCCAGGCTTATCTTCAGGTTTATGAGGCAAGAGAAGCGCTTAAAACAGCCCAAACCGGACTGAAGCAGGCAAAGGAAACCCTTGATCTGTCAGAGGGGCGATATCGGGCAGGGGTAGGAAATGCCATTGAGATCAGCGATGCGCAAATATTACATACCCAGGCGCAGAACTCCCTGGTTCAGGCTGTTTATGACCACTTGAAGGCATGGGCAGAATTGGAATACGCAATCGGAGAAGACTTGTCGAAACTGTGAGCCGGTTGTGACAGGATCCTTTACTTGTGGGTCAGAGGAAAGTCCATATGAAAAAATCAAAAATAATCGGCATGGTATCCTTCGTTGCAGTGGCAGCGGCTGCGGGATTGTTCATAAAAGCCGGATTCATCAAAACAAAAGGGAGTCCGGTTGAATTCCGCCTGGTCCGACTGGAGAAACGGGATATCATCCAGCGGGTCTCATGCTCTGGAGAGCTCAGTGCGGTGGTAACCGTGGAAGTGGGATCGGAAATATCCGGGATGATTAAAGAAATTTCAGCGGATTACAATTCCGTGGTGAAAAAAGGGGAAGTGATTGCACGATTGGATCCGGAAAGTTATCAAACCCTGGTCCGTCAGGCTGAAGCCGAGGTATCTCTGGCCAAAGCAAAACTCATGACCCAGAAAGCCGCATTCGAGCGAAGTCAGGCTGATCTGGAAAACACACGATCCCTGTTGACCGCAGCCCAGGCGCAGACCGCCAAAGCCAGGGCAGTCATGGAAAACGCAAAACGGGACTTTGAACGAAAACAGGCACTGGTGGATCAGGACTTTATCGCCAGAAATGAATTCGACACGGCTCAAACCGCCTATGCCGAGGCCAGAGCTCAATTGGAACAGGCTAAGGCACAGGAAGAGGCCGATGTGAGTAAAGTCTTGTCGGGGAAAGCCGTTCTCGCCATGGCTACGGCTCAAATTAAAGAGGCTGAGGCTCAGATTCAGTTGAAGATCGCCGAATTGGACAAACGCCGTGTGGATTTGGAACGAACGGTCATCCGTTCTCCGGTGGATGGGATTGTGATTGACCGGAGTGTCGATGTGGGACAGACCGTCGCTGCAAGCCTTCAGGCTCCAACTCTCTTCACCATCGCCCAGGATCTTGGAAAAATGCAGGTTTCTGCCTCTGTGGATGAGGCGGATATCGGTCGGATTCGTGCGGATCAGATTGCCCGGTTTACTGTAGATGCCTTTGCAAACCGGAAGTTTGAAGGCCGGGTGACGCAGATCCGGAAGGCCGGAAAGACCATCCAGAATGTGGTAACATACAAAGTCATCATTTCGGTGGAGAATATGGACTTGAGTCTCATGCCGGGGATGACGGCAGATGTGGAGATTGAAATCCTGAAAAAAAGTCAGGTCCTCACCGTGATGAATACGGCCTTGAGATACAAACCGGCAAATGAGGTCCAGAACCGGGAAAAGAATGGCTCTCCTTCGGATAGACCGTCGATTCAGAATGGAGTTCAAGTCGGAGGTGCAGGAGGAATGAATCCGGAAGAACGGGTCAAGAAGCTTTCAGAATCATTAAGCCTGACTTCCGAGCAGCAGGAATGTGTCAGAGATATCTTTAAAAAAACCTCTGAAAAACTCAAAACCGCAAAAGAGTCCGGAACGGTTAACCCGGGTGCCTTTCGGGATCAGATTCGAAAAGAAACCCGCAGTGCCATCATGAAAATACTGACCCCCGAACAAAAGGAATGTTATGAGCAACTGGCTGCCGGAAAAGATTCGGATGGGTTTCAAAAAGGGGTGTTATGGAAATTGGATGAAGCTCGAAACCCCGTGTCTGTTCAAATTATGACCGGAATCAGCGATGGAACCCATACCGAAATTAAAGGAACCGGTGTTGAAGAAGGCATGGAAGTGATTGCGGGGGTTCGGTAAAGAAAGAGTGTTTAATAAACATGCCACACGATATTATTGAAGTGATGGACCTTCGAAAACATTACGTGATGGGTTCGGAGAAGGTCGAGGCGCTCAGAGGTGTAACCGCTCGGGTTGAAAAAGGAGAGTTTGTAGCGGTCATGGGCCCATCAGGTTCAGGAAAATCCACGTTCATGAATCTTCTCGGATGCCTGGATACACCGACCTCCGGCCGTTATATTCTGGAAGGAGTGGAAGTCTCTTCCTTATCTTCCCGACAGCGGGCTGAGTTGAGGAATCAGAAGATCGGCTTTGTGTTCCAGAGTTTTAACCTTCTGGCGCGGACCACCGCCCTTGAGAATGTTGCGCTTCCGCTCAGATATGGAAATACCCCGCGGAAGGAGCGCCTGGAGCGTGCCAGAGAGATGCTCGAGATGATGGGGCTGGGGGATCGCCTTGGCCACCATCCTGCCCAGCTTTCCGGAGGACAGCAGCAGCGTGTCG